>JANPCQ010000030.1:0-2493 GCA_031431055.1 Nitrosarchaeum sp. | reverse complement strand
GTTAGGCACTAATAATTTGGCTTAATTTTTTCCATAAAAGCGTTCCCACGTTATTATTTGATCGATTTAAAATCTGACACGCGGATTTTATCGTCATCCCTTGCGGTCCGTTCGCCCATCGAAATCCCGCGTGCCAGATAACGAGAAATTTCAAAATAAAGTATTATTTCTTTTCTTCTAGAATATTTGCTGCTATCTTTGCTGTGTTTTCTGCTCCATTAGGATCAAAATTCTTGGAAAAATCAGCTAAATTCTCTTCAAATTTATTATAATTATCTTTAATTTTTGAAATAGCCTCAATAACTTGCTTTGTTTTAACTGCTAGTACTCCAAGATTTTTCTCTCCAGCCCATTTGATGTTATTTGTGTGCTCATCATAAATTGGAATACCAATTATTGGTTTTGCCTTTCCTCCAAGAATTTCACCCATCACAGTATGAGATCCATTTACTACGGCATATTTACTCAAATTCAAGACAGTTTCTTTTTCTTGCTCTGATAGAAAACCAATATCAATTTGAATCCAATCAATTTTTTTTTCCAAAGCATTAGATATGGTATATTTTTTTCCATCTTTTCCCAAAACAGAATCAATTGTTGGTTCATGTTTTGCATGAGAAATAATTCTTTTTTCATTTTTCATTTCATTTTGATGAAATGCTTGTTCATATCTTTGACCTGTTCCATCATTAGTCGATTTGTTTCCAGTTCTCATCCAATATCCAAACTCTGAATTTTCTATGAGTTTTTCAAGATCAGAAGTTGATTTTTTCTCAATATTGACACTAGTAGTAAAATGACCAACATAAGTTACTTTTTCTTTTACATCTTTTGTGAAATTTAGATTGTATTCACACATAGTATAAGGAGGGGGGGAATCTGCCACAAGAATTCTGGAAGATTTTGCAATTTGTTTTGAAACAAAAACTATTGCTGGATAAAAATAAGATCTTGATTTATACAATTTTGGTCGAAACTGATTTGTTATGAATAAACTTGGAATTTGGCGATTTTTTGCTATAACATTTGAACCCATATCTCCATCATTAATTACCAGATCAAATTTTTCATCATCATACAATTTACTTTCTTGTCTCAAGTAACTTGTAACTTGTTTTACAAGAGGAGGATTTTTTGAAACTGGCAGCAGTAAATTTAGCAGTGACAATAAAACACTTGGTCCAAACTTCCCATCAATTGGAGTTGGCATCAATATCTCGTGGATTTGATCTTTATTATTGGGAAATTTTTCTAGCAATTTCTGATAGACATGATCTTTGCTTGAAAAATGAACTTCAAATTTTTCTTTTATATAATTACCTAACACTGTATTTAGCCTCATCATTCGGGAATAGTGACCACTTCCCCACGGATAGATGAACTCACCGATTTTTAACACAGATTACAATCCTCAAATGCCGTTTAAATTCTCAGTGATTTCATTCTAGAGAATCAAGAATATCATGCACATTATTTGGTCCTATTTTGACAGTGACACTTTTCTTTGATTTTAGCGCAAAATCTATGTCTTTGTTTGAAAAATTTGGTATTTCATTTGAATTAATCATAAATAATTTTTCTAACTTTGGAATTTGTTTTTCCAATCCAATCTCTTTGGCTTCTTCAAAAAGTTTGGTATCTACGCCACTTAATGGCATTATTGGTAATCTGTCTTTTTGAAATACCCTTTTCATTGAATAATCAATAAAATTCGTAGAAAACATCAGTGGAGATAATGCAAGAGATACATGACTTATCTTATTTGATTTTGCTTCATGAAGCATAATTTCTAATACGGAATTTACAAAGATTAGATAGTTTCTGGTTCCTGTTTGATTAATTTTAACATTAAAGAATTCCAGTACAACTTTTTGTTTTACCAGTCTTGGAATTATTTGATTAATAATTTTAGCTAAATTCATTAATTCTGATTTTTGTCTATAGCAGATAATTATTTTTGAATCGAATCCTTGTTTTATTGTTTCAAAACAAGAAATTGCTGAAATCTCATCATAAACACTGCATATAGCACTTTTATTTTGCGATTGATACGGTATGCCACCCTGACCTTTATCTGAAAAAATACAAACATATGCATTGTTTTTTGTTAGATATGTATACAACATTTTATCAAAATTTTCTTCTGTTCCGGGACGTGCACCCATGTTAGCTTTTTTTTCTATAATGCTAGATGTTGCTGCAATTTCGATGTCTTTTGTAAAAAATCCTTTTGATGTTCCTTCAACTTTAACAAGAAATCTCTCACCCTTTAAGAGTAAATTTCCACCTACCGTAGTAATTTCTGATACAACTTTTTGAAAATCATTTTTTACCTGCCTAGCAATAGCTATTTTTTCAATACCAAAAAGTAAATTGATTGCAGATGATGAAAACACAGGATCATTTGCATCTACTAAAATGACATCTCCATCACGTTTTATTGATTTGTATGCTTGATTTTGAATCTTTAGAATTTTTTTAATATTTATGATT
>JANPCQ010000029.1:0-2340 GCA_031431055.1 Nitrosarchaeum sp. | reverse complement strand
TCTATGATTCTCGTTTGATCATCTTTAGTTAATTTCTTTAAATGTTTTTTTTCAGTATCTGACAATTGATCAGTAAATTTAATAATATGAGATTAGAGTTTCAGTTCCTTACGAATATCTTTGTTTGTTGTAAATCTGCCCTTTGCAAAATCATCCATTGCTAGTTTGATATCCTTTAGATCCTTTGCGTTCAGATGTTCATCTTCGTCAAAATGATATTTTAAAATTCTATTAATCATACTCTCAAAGGATTCTTGAGGGTGATTTTTGAGTTGTTCCCATTCTTTTTTTGATTTGTTAGAAACTGCAATGGTGGATTGTTCCATAGGTACATATAGACTACTATAGTATTTAGATATTTCCACATTTAGATATTTAAATAATTTAGTCACGAAAAGAACCTAGATTTGTTATTATCCAGAAGGACTACTGTTCATCAGAGTTAATATCTAATTTGGAATTAGTAATGACACTGCAAAGTGGGCATTCACATTTTCCGGTTGTCATAATGTTATCTGCGTTAACTTGAAACATAAGAAGGGTGGAATTTTTTTAATATTTTGTAGTCCATTGTGGTCAAAAATCAGGACAAAAAGAGCTTAAGAATCTAAATTTTAACATCTAAACTTTGGAGGCAAGTAACTCGACTGTCTTTTTTTGAACTAGTGTAAGCTGTTTTAACTCATTAATGATATGTTGATCATCCATGTATTGGTCTCTTGTTTTTTCTGATTGAATGTATTCAAAGATTTGAACCCAGCTAGATGTTATATTGTTGAATAGTTACTTATGGTATTTAATATCGAAATAGGTTTAATATCTTCAAATTTAATTTTGATTGTGGCAAAGACTCCTGCGGAAATATGGAAAGATAAAATAATTCAATATAGAAAAAAATGCCAAAGTATCCTTCAATTATCAAATAGTATCAGATATGCGGGTGTGATAAATGCATATGGCAGAACATTGACAGGAATTATCAGACCTAATGTAAAACCACTGCTTAAATCAGAGCAAGTCAAAAACGAATTTTTCATAATATCGACATTAATGACATTAAGAAAAAATACTACAAGTGTAATTGGTAAATTGGATTATGTATTATTACAACATCAAAAAGTAGCTATTATAATCTTCCAAAAAGACGACATGACATATTATATTTCAATAAATAGAACAGAAAAAAATATAGATAAAATAATTACATCTATTAAAAAAACACTCTAAGCTGGAGTAAATCCGTGATATCCACTGGTCTGCTCTGCTTGATCTTCAAAGATTGGCTCAAATAACGAAATCAAATAATCATCAGGATCTAAAATGACTGCATTTTTTCCTGCATCTCTATCTATAACATCACGATAAATTTTTACCCCTTTTGATTTTAATTCTTCAATTGCAGATGTGACATCTCCTACCAAAAATCCTATAGTAATTCCATTTTCGATAGAACTACCTATGTGTTGAGCAGTTAGTGATGCAGGGTGTAAACTCAATAAAGCCCCAGAAGTTCCCAAATCCACCCAAGATCGTCTTTGCATTTTTATTGGAAGTCCGATAATTTCATGATAAAATTTTATGGATTTATCAAGATCTTTAACTGCTAAAATAACATTTCCGACTTTTTTGATATTCATAAGCAGTATACTCCAAAGTATGTTAAATTCTTTGTCATTGAACCTCTATCATGGTTTCAGTTCTTTCTACGCCATTAATTTTTTGAATTTGATTAGTAACCTCTTTGATTTTTCCTAGGTCTTCCACCTCGATAATAGCTACAGCATCAAATTGTCCACTTGTGGGAAAAGAGTCATAAACTGAATTGACCTTACGTAGTCTTGCAGCAATTAATTTTTTAGGTGATTTTACCAATACTACTGCTCTTACCATCCCATGTTAACCTCTACTTCAATTAATGTTTCAGTGGTTACGATTTCTCGAATTTTTTTAAAATCTATTACGGTGTTGTTGATTTCATCAATATTACCATGTAATACTGCAGTAATGTCTGCACGACCAGTAACTATCATCACATCTTTTACTATTTTACGTTTTTTCTTTAGAATCGGAACTACTATGTCTACTTTACCTGCTTTCACAGTAATCAGACACAATGCTTTCATATTTGATATGTAATGTTGGATCGAATAAAGATTGCTTTCATTTCAGTCAAAAAGACAAATCCATCATAACAAGGATTGAAACACTATCTATTCTTTTAGAAATGGCTTGAACACTGAATAAATAATTGGATGGGCGAGTAGTGGTATTTATATAGAAATTAAGAGTAATGACCATAGATACAAGATGAGTACAACTAAAGTAAAAAAGAGTGAATTG
>JANPCQ010000028.1:0-3737 GCA_031431055.1 Nitrosarchaeum sp. | reverse complement strand
CTGTTGCAGTAAATCTTGGTACTTTGACGGTGTATGGATTAGATACCTTACCGCCACCAAGGAGTTTATCATATCCAGCAGTTATGAGGTCTATGATTTTCTTTCCTCCTTCTTCTTTACCAAATTTTGAGAATAGATCATTAGATCACGGACACTAGCCCATTTTCTTGTGATAATTGGGTGAGGTGGATGAGTAGAATCATGTCCAAAATGATCTGGGTTTTCTTTGAGTAAAGTACTAAAATGATATTTATGCAATCCAGCAATTCCAAGACCCCCTTTGTGACCACTTGCGCGATGTTGACCTACTTGTCCCCATCCCATATGTCGTCCGCCTCTTAATCTTCTTGTTTTTCTTAATCTTGTTGCCATTTTACATCATATTCCTTACTAATGTTCCAAGGTCTTTATTTTGTCCCAGTATACCTTTTTGTCCATACAGTTTTTTGGTGCTTCGCTTGAATCCATGTCTTGGTGGAGCTAAAGCAAACCAAGGTTTTAGAGGCTTTAGTTTAGAAAGAGTTGCTTTTCCTTCAGCTAGTGCTGAGCCAAGTGCTTCAGTACTAGCAAACCCAAGTTCTTTAAGGTCAGTAGCAGTAATTTTTTGATAACCATCTTTTCTTGCTTTTTTATCAATGAGTTCTTTTGCTAAACTAGCATCTAATTCAATCCAAGAGACATAGTGTTTTACTTTGTTTAACATTCCCAATGTATTTTCTTTAGCAGGTAAAATTGTAGCACGATATTTTTTATCTAATTTTAGCAAAGTCATAGTAGTAGTTGCCCAATAAGGACAATCAGCTTGACCTTTTATTCTAACTACAAGATATGCATTTGCCATTTTATATCAACCCTGACTAAATGTCTGTTTTAGACAGTCCAATATAGCTTTAGAAGTAGAATTCATTGTTGGTGTAGAGCCTTTTGCAGTTGTCCATGCATCTTTAAGACCTGCTAGTTGCAATAATCGTTTAATTTTACCGCCAGCTACCAAACCCAATCCACGAGGAGCTGGAATTATTTCAATTGTAACACTTCCACCTTTTCCTCTAATTTTAAATGGGACAGAATGTTTTTGATCACATCTACATTCCCAACTACCACATCCTAGTTTGATTGGACTTACATTAAGAAGAGCTTGGTTTGTTGCCTTTTCAATTGCAATTCTCATTTGTTTAGATTTTCCTTGACCTACTCCCAAGTAACCATTTTCATTACCTGTTGCAACAATTGCTTTGAATCTAGTAGATTGTCCATTAGAAGTCATTTTTTGAATAATACCTACATCAATAACTTCACTTTTCAAATCAGGTAATAATTTTTTAATGATACCAGCTTCTTGAATTCTTAAACCATCTTGAATAATTTCTTCAATAGAAGTAATTTCTCCAGAAGCTACTTTTTTTCCTAAAATTGTTTTTGGAATCCAAGCTTCTTCTTCAGGTTCTCTTCTTGGTCGTCTAGCTTGTCCACCAGGTTTACCTCCACCATAAGTTTTTTGACCACCAGGTCCACCTCTACCACCAGGTCCACCTCTACCAGAGGGTTTATTTTGTGTTGTTTGACTCATTTCTATTTGATCTCACTATCAATAGCAGATTTAATTTTTGTAGTGTCATTTTTTACTGTAAGATGATTTCCTTGAATTCTATCATCTGACGGAAATGTTTCTGAGTCTGCTGGAACTTTTACACCAGCATCAACAACGCCTTTTAGTGCAGCTGCAATTCGTTGTGTGTATTTTCTAGTGCCAGTATACAAAACGGCATCTTTGGCACCATTACCAATAGCTTTCTTTCCAGCAAGATAACCAGTCAGATATGCCGCAGGTATGCTTTTTCTCGAACCTTTCCAACCTTTTTTAAGTAAATAATTTGAATGCGCAGATGCAATTACCTTATCGCCAGTCATACCAGGTTTTAAAATTTGGACTTGAGTATTTTCATTAGTAATATTGACTGTAATAAAATCACGTTTACCTATCAATAATGTTCCACGTTTTTTGTAATTGGTCTTTTCCTCTCTTAGTCTTCTTAGGATGTTTGAATAGGCCATCTATAGAACACGAGTTTGAAACTGCACTTATATACGTTAAGCGCGAATTATGGAAGCAAGTAAAGCTTTTTGAGTATGAAGTCTATTTTCTGCTTCATCCCAAACAACAGATTGAGGACCATCAATTACAGAAGATGTAACTTCACTTTCTCTTTTTGCTGGAAGACAATGCATAAAGATTGCATCATTTTTGGCATTATTCATTAAAGTTTGTGTGATCTGATATTTTGGGATAAATTTTTTGATTCGTTTTGAATCGTTATTATGAATGGAGGTATATGTGTCAGTCACTACAACATCTGCATTTTTAATTGCCTTTAGAGGATCTGTTGTTAAATCAATATCAATAAACTTTCCAGATTCTTTAACGACTGTTTTATCAGGTTCAAATCCTTTTGGAGTTGCAATTGATAAATTAACATCCGATAAAGCACACCCGTAGATCATTGAATTACATACATTATTTCCGTCACCTATCCAAGCAATTTTTAGTCCTTTGAATTTTCCTTTTTTTTCTTTAATTGTCATAAAATCTGCCAAGATTTGACATGGATGAAAAGAATCAGATAACCCATTGATAACAGGTATGCTAGAAGATTTAGATAATTTTTCTAGTACACTGTGATCATAAACTCTGGCCATGATGCAATCAGTATATCTTGATAAAGTTTTTGCAGTATCTTCTATTGATTCACCTCGTGATAGTTGCATGTCATTGGATGAGAGATTTATTGCATGTCCGCCTAATTGATACATACCAGTTTCAAAGCTTACTCTTGTTCGAGTAGATGGTTTTTGAAAAATCATAGTAAGTGTTTTATTTTTCAATAAAGGTTTGTTGCCATTTTTTAGTTCTTTTTTTAGAATAATAGAATAATCAATTAATTGAATAAATTCTTTCGGGGTTAATTCCGCTAGAGTGAGTAGATCTTTTGTTTTGAGTTTCATTTCTTAAAGAATCCAAATACACCTCGTTTCTTTTTAGATTTTTCTTCTTCTTTATCTTGTTTGTGTTTCTCATCCTTGATTTCCTCTTTTTTATACAAATGTTCTTCAAATTCACCATGTTTTGTTTTTTTATTTAACTTGAATTCTCCAGGTTTTGGTCGTCCATGCTTAATCCAATCACGAATTTTTGTGCCGAGTTTAATTGCTTCATCATCATTTTCTGGTGGAGGGATATTGTGTAATTCTGAATAATTGAAAATATCAGTGTCTGTAATTCCTGCAAAAGGATCACTGGTAAAAGAATCAGTTTGAGGTTCTGGTGTTGGATTGGATTCTGGTGTTGGATTGGGTTCAGAAGAAATTTCTTTAACATGTACTCCAGATAATGAACCAAATACAGTTTCTAGAAAAGTTTCTTTATCAAAAGGTTTTAGATCTGGATATTCTTGCCCAACACCAAGATAAAGCACAGGGGTGGATGTGATTTTTACAATAGACAATGCGGCTCCACCACGTGCATCCGCATCACTTTTTGTTAGAATTGAACCATAAAATATAACATATTCAAAAAATTCTCGTGCATGATTTAAAGAGTCATTTCCAGCTAAAGAATCACCAACAAAAATTTTGAAATCAGGATTTACTACTTTGGTGATTTTAGCAATTTGCTCCATCAAATTTTTACTAGTTTGCATTCGACCTGCAGTATCAATTAGCACACAATCCATTTTGTG
>JANPCQ010000027.1:0-2136 GCA_031431055.1 Nitrosarchaeum sp. | reverse complement strand
CTTTGAAGTCTTTGATTCCAAGGCTAATTTTGTACTATTTGATGCCCATGGCTCTCACAAAAGAGTCTATGATGCCCTTGCAGAACAAGGAATATCGATTAGAAAATTAGGAAAAATTGGAAAACATGAAGGCTGTCTTCGAGTTACAGTTGGAACTAAGGAAATGAACTCTAAATTTTTACTTGCAATTCGTGATTTGTTAGGATGATGTTAACAAAAAAACAACCAGGAATCTACATGGATGATTCTATTTCATATGATTTGTTATCCACAGATGGAATAATATTTGATTGTGATGGCGTTTTAATCGATATTACAAAATCTTATGATCTTACAATAGATAAAACTGTGAAATATGTTTTAGAAAATTTTTCTCAAACTACCAATTGTATTGAAATTAATTCAAAAATTATTGATGGATTCAAATCTAGTGGTGGATTTAATGATGAAGTTGATTTAACATATGTAGCAATTCTTTCTTTAATAGCTGCAAAAAAATTAAACAAATCTCAACATGAGTTTATTTTTGATGTAATATCTAATGCTGATTCTTCGGGAATTTTATCTGTAGAAAAATATCTTGAGAAACTTGTAGATATAAGTGATATTAAAAATAAATTATCATATCCTGGAACTCATCATGACAATTCATTATACAAAATATTTGATCAAATATTTTATGGACCAGAACTCTATAGTAAGCTCTTCAAACACAAATCTCAGTTTTCGGAACATGGTTTGATAGAAAATGATATTCTTATTGTGAATGAATCCCTAATCGAAAAACTACAAAAAAGATTTACTGCAAAACTTTCAATTGTATCTGGACGAGGAAAAGAATCAATTCGATATTCTCTCAAACTATTATTGGATAAATTTGATCTGAAAAATTCTGTATTTCTGGAAGATGAACCAAGAGAACTTGCAAAACCCAATCCTAAATCTTTAGTTCGTTCAATTAATGGCATGAACTGTAATCACTGTATTTACGTTGGAGACTCGATGGAGGATTTTATCATGGCTAAAAAGGCCACAGAGCAAGGCTGTAAAACCACTTTTTGTGGAATTATCGGAACCAGCAAAAACCCACAAGACAAACTAGAATTATTTCAGCATAATGGAGCTAAATTAGTCTTGGAATCTATTAATCTGCTTCCGAAGATGTTAAATTTAGAATAAGACAAAGTACAGCTCCTGTGAAAAATATGACGCCAAGAAAAAGCTCTGTAAACCGTAGTACAAAAGAAACCAGCGTATCTGTCTCTGTTAATTTGGATGGAACTGGAAAAACCACAATCCAAACTGGAATTAATTTTCTTGATCACCTGATCACAGCCTTTGGAAAACACGGGATGATGGATCTTAAGGTTAGTACAAAATCAAATGATAAAATCACACATCACTTGATTGAAGATACTGCAATTACTATAGGCTTGGCCATTGACAAAGCTTTGGGAACAAGAAGTGGCATTACTAGATTTAGTTATGCATCTGTACCAATGGATGAATCTCTAGCTGAGGCTTCAATTGATCTAGTAAAAAGACCATTTTGGAAACTAGTTTTGTCAATTAAACAAAACACAATTGAAGACATATCAAAAGAAGATTTGGAACACTTTTTTCAATCACTTCTTCAAAACCTAAACAGCTGTATTCACCTTACTGTAAAGTATGGAGATAATGATCATCATAAAGTAGAAGCTGCCATCAAATCATTGGCTATTGCATTTAGAGAGGCATCTTCATATGATAAAAAACAAAAAGGTATTCCAAGTACAAAAGGTTCAATGTAATGGTAAATCTTGCAATATTTGACTATGGCGCTGGAAATATTTTTAGCCTAAAAAATTCACTTGAAAAAATAGGAGCTACCGTAGATATTATTACTGATTTTGACAAGCCAAATATTTACTCTGGGTTACTACTTCCAGGAGTAGGGAATTTTGATCCTGCAATCAAAAACATATGTAAATCATCAAAAACTGACTTTAACGATTATGTCAAAGACAATACTCCTGTTTTAGGAATTTGTCTTGGCATGGAAATGTTTTTTGAAAAAAGTGAAGAAGGAAATGAAAAGGGATTAGGTGTAATTAAGGGCGATGTAATTATCCTTCCATCATTAATGAAAGTTCC
>JANPCQ010000026.1:0-5042 GCA_031431055.1 Nitrosarchaeum sp. | reverse complement strand
ACATTCGATTTTCATAATTTAATCTCCGATAATCTATGTATAGTTGTTTTACATATACAAATCATTGGGAAAGAAACGTGAAATCCCACTTGAGATTGATGATCATTTTAAACTGTATGGAAAAGAGCCTTGGGAAGTAGATTATGGAGAAAAATGTATAATCTGTAATGTTAGAATTGATGAGTATGGTTTTTGTTCTTGTGGATCAAGTGGAGACTAATTTTTCCAATTATTGGCACAAAAAGAGTTTAAAAATTAATTTTACCACTTATATTTTTTAGACATTGAATTTATCTAAAGAGTTCATGTATGATCCTCTTGAATTTCTCTAGAAGTTACTGATGCTTTCTTTTTTCTTATCATAATCATCATAACTACAAGTCCAATTAATACAATAACTCCAAGTAGAATATAGACAATAATATCTTGACTTACATTTGATACTGATGTTGAAGGATTGTTTTGTATGGTGGATTTTTCATCACTAATAACCGTTGTACCTATAATTGATACATTGCCTGAATTATCAGGTCTTATGTTAAGCCAAACATGTGTTTCATTATTGATATATTCATGAAAAAATATTTTCTCATCTCCCATGTATACATTATATGGTGTTGGTAATAGTTCTAAAGGAATTACTGTTGTTACAAATTGCTTTTCCCCATTAACTTCAAAACTAATACTTTTTGTTGCTTGATCAAAATTAAACTGATTTATTTCGGCAAATGTTCTTATCTCAATTAGAAATTCTTTATTTTCCAATTTTATGGTTTTTAATATTTTTGGTTCATTAATGGAATACTCTAAAATCATTTGACAACCATGACATGAAATTCCATTTTTTTCACCTAAATACACAGGTCTATCATTTACAAAAATTAAATCTATTTCTTTTGGAATCATAAACGAAGTTGTTTCAAGATATCTAAAATCCCAAGTCCATACATTATCTTTTAGAAAAAGAACATCTCCAAGATCATATTCTACAATTATATTTTCTTGTGATGGATAAATTATAACTCCTTGATTCTCACCAATAACTCCAAATTGTTTTTCTTCTCCTTCTTCATCTAAAACCATAATATTGGTTATAGTTCCCTCAATCAAATCCACTTGTTTGAGTGAACTTGACGAAGCAATTACGTGCTTTACATGAATTTCATCTGATGAACTAATTACAACTTCAACTGATTTTTGTTCTGCTTTTTCTCCAATAGAAATTTCTTGGGCATAAGCTGTAGGAATCGCTATTATGAATGCCAGCATTATGAAAAAAATAACTTGTTTTGAACTCATTTATTCCACTTTAATATGAAGCATTTTTGCCTCTTCAAGGGGGCAATCATTACGATCTCTTTGTAAATTTACAATTTTATCTGCAACATCCATTCCTTCTATTACTTCCCCAAATACCGTATATTGCCTATCAAGAAATGTACTATCTGCTGTAACAATGAAAAATTGTGAACCTGCGCTATTTGGATCCTGTGCTCTAGCCATAGAAACAATACCACGATGATGTGATCTTGAACTAAATTCAGCCTTAATTGTATGACCTGGTCCTCCAGTTCCCCAAGTATTCTTATTTCCACTCTTTGTATTTGGGTCCCCACCCTGAATCATAAATCCAGGAATAACTCTATGAAAAAGTGTATCGTTATAGAATCCATCCCTTGCTAATTTCTCAAAATTTCTAACCGTTTCTGGTGCCAAATCAGGAAGTAATTTGAATGCAATTGTTCCTAAGTTAGTTTCAATAATCGCAGTACTCAACAAGGGGTTATCAACGGTCTTATCATAAGAGTCTTTTTGTAATAAATAATTTAAAATTCTTATAGTTGGTTATTGTATTTTAAAAAATTCTTAATAATCAGTACGTTTTTCGTTAATAAAATAATTATTCAATAATTAAATAATTATTTTATTCTAAAATATTTTCTAACTATTAATAGTTAAATCAAAAATTAAACCATTTCAAAAAGTTATAGTCTTATATAGAACAACTAAAATTTAGAATCTGTTGAATCGTACAAACCAGAGCACGATCATTAAAGAAGCAATTAATTCTTATCTTGACAAGGGGGTAACTGACAAACAGGATATCTATACCAAAGTCGTAGATGAACTTGGTGTTCCAAGACCTACCGTTAGAAGGGTCGCAAGAGATTTGAGAACTGAATTACTACAAAAAATCCAGATCTTACAATCAGATATGCCTAAAACATCTACTTCTGAAGACGAGTAAACTAGCTCTTTTTTTCTTTTTACTTAATATCGATTTTTAATATCAGCATTACTGTTATAAACAATGAATTTTTCAAATAATTCATGGGATATCTTGGAAACCATTTAGCAACAATGGTTACTGGAGTCTTTGCGGCAACACTTACAGGATTATGGCCTTATTTTGTAAATTTAGCACCCATGCTAAATTTTGTATTTGTTATATGTGTGCCAATAACTTGGTTCCTTACTTTTACATGTTGGATTTCTCAAAAGAGTACTGATTACATGCATAAATCTGAAACCCATGTAAGTCACAACGAAAAAAAAAGCTTGAGTAATTTACAAACAACTCAAATTTACACATCAAATGGGAAACAAGTTAGTTCCACCGAAATTAAAACGGCACAAAATGAATTATCTGGAGAACTAAACAAACTCAAAGAAACTGTAAAACTAAAGGACAGTGAAATTGAAAGATTAAATCAAGAAATTTCCAATCTACAAACTTTAGTTCAAATTGAATCATTAAAAACAGAACTTGCTAATCTTAAGATGTTAGCCTTTGGAAGTAAAACAAAAAACAAATAGAGTTAATCCTTACAGTGACAACATACTATGCCATGATTATTTTTACAACTTGGGCAGCTTACGGCACCACCGTAATGACATTTACATGAACATAATTCTGTTGGGTCTTTCTTCATATTCATTAGTATGACTTCTACGTCATGTTAATATTTGACTCTTATCGTTTTAACTTCAATGAATTGTAACAAATCTTTTAAACTAAATAAAGAAATTACTATGATATCTAAAAATATTATGTTTACAAGTCTTATCGCATCAATATTATTTATTACTGTTATATCTAACGCAAATTCTTTTGCTGAACCAATTGAATCACAAACAGAAATTACTCCAATTAACAATTCTATGGGAATTGAAAAAACAACACTTCAAATGTATATCTCTAAAGATAATAATCTACCATGGGGATTTGTTGAAGGAAAGATCTCAAATTATGTGACTGATTATCCTGTAATTATTCAGATTTTTAATAATAACGAAATCATTACAGGAAACAGCGTTGGTGCTGTACACTTTGCACAAACTCCAGTAAATGAAGATGGTTCATATGAATACAAATTCAGAGTACTTGACTCATATCAAGGACAGATAACTAAAATTTTTGATGGTAGTTATACTGTTAAAATCTTTAAGGTAGTATATCTATATCCTAATCTTGATGTAGTTTAGAAGCCATTTTCAAAGTCTCATCTACTAATTCTCTTAATCTTTTCTTGTCATCATCATTTGAGATAGTGTTTTCTGAGATTGATTCTGTAGTAAGAAACACTGCTTTAGGATTAGTAATTACTCTGAAATATGATAATAATTGAGTAATCAATGTTTGAACATCAACAAATCCAATATTACCTGAAGCTAAAATTGCCATACCAGCTACTTTACCTTCAGTTTTTTTATAATTGATATATTCAAACAGATTTTTCAATGCTGAACTAAAAAATGAGTTGTAAATTGGAGATCCAATTAACCAAACATCGGCATCCGTGATATCACTAGCTGCATTTTTTGTATGTTCATCGTATTCTTCTTCTGGTCCTTTATAGCATTCAATTTGTCCATCTGAAAGATTAATCAATTTAGTATCGGAATTTTTTGATTTTGTATATTCAAAAACATATTTCATTATTACTTGAGTCTTTCCATTTTTTCTAGGACTTCCAGAAATTATTACGACTTTCATAATTCTGACCATTTATCTTTGTATTTAAATTGCAACAATACTTTTTCAAAATTTAAAAACGGGCTTGGAGGGCTTCGATCCCTCGACCTGTAACTTAGGAGGCTACTGCGCTATCCAAGTTTCGCGTCTAAAATGACTCTGCGCCACAAGCCCAGCAAAAAAAATACTTGTAATTATTTAAGCGTAATCAAGATTAGTTTTGATCATTTCTTGTATTTGATTCCAGCCTGCATTTTTTGTATCTTGCCATTTCTCAAAATATACTACATCCTTAAGATCTAGTCTTGGAAGCCATCCGGCTGTTTCAAGATCTGGTTTTTGTGCAAATTCATCTACATATCCTAAACAAAGATATGCTATTGGAACAACATGTTCTGGTAATTCTAAAACTTCTTTGAGAGTATCATTTGAAAGAATACTGACCCAACCAAGCCCAACTCCTTCTGTTCTTGCAGCAAGCCACAAATTCTGAATAGCACAACATACACTGTATAATCCTGCCTCAGGAATGCTTGATCTACCAATTACAAATGGACCAAATTTTGAAGGATCATATGTTACACATAGATTGATAGGCGATTCTAAAATTCCTTCGAGTTTAAATGAAATATATTTTGATCTCTTTGGTTCTTCCACTAATTTTGATGAACGATTTTTTTCTTCCTCAAATGAATCCTTGATCTTCTTTTTTGTTATGATATCTTTTATCAAAATAAAATTCCATGGCTGAGAAAAACCAACAGATGGCGCATGATGTGCAGCATTTAAAATTCTAGATAAAATATCATCTTTGATAGATCTTGAAGTAAAATGAGATCTAACATCTCTCCTTGAATAAATTGCCTTATAGAGACCTTTTTTTTCCTCATCAGTAAATTCTTCTGTCAACTCTTAGACGTCTTTTTTCTTTTTATTCAATCCTTTCTTTTGTTAAACGTTAATAATGCCTGCACCTAATCTTTTACTTCAATGGGCCGGTAGTCTAGCCGGTTAGGATACTGCCCCGACATGGCAGTGATCGTGAGTTCGAATCTCACTCGGCCCA
>JANPCQ010000025.1:0-3411 GCA_031431055.1 Nitrosarchaeum sp. | reverse complement strand
CCCGGTGGACCTTTGTCACCTTGGGAACCTTTGTCACCAGGTACACCTTGTGGACCAGTTGGACCTTTGTCACCTTGGGAACCAACATATGCAGTAAAAGAATCAGGAGTTGTCTTTACAGTACGTCGCGGTTTTGGTGATTCGATTTCAGTTCTAGTTTCAGATTTAGTTTCCTTTGATGGTTTTCCTAAAGAGACATCAAAAATAGAATGTAATGAAGAAAATAGATCAGCAACAACAATCCAAACAGCATCTAGATCATAAACAGAAGAAGGAATTGGATTTTCATCAGAACCAAGTATCTCTGCAAATATTCCATCTTTTACTCGAAGATGAAAATGTCCTTTCCATAATGAAGAAAATTGTTTATTTCGAATTTGATCAACAGATGGTTTAGAATCAGCAATAAAGATCTGGACTTCATAGATGCCAGATTGTTTAAACGGAGCTTGACCTTGAACCTCTAATCTATGACGAGATGACACAATCGTTTGTGTAAATTCCAAGTATTTCTACATTTTCAGAGATTTAGACATGTCAAGAACTAGGCTCAATTCAGGATAGTATTTATCTAGATTAAATATCCAAGCTGAGCTAGTGAAGCCATTTCAAAAAAAATCAAATGAAAAAGAGATAGCGCCTAAAAAGACAGAACAGGTTGAGGATACAGGGCTAGTAGATCCTGACTATAATCTTAAAAAATTATTTAAAAAGGGAGTAAACCTGATGGCTGATGAAAAGCTTGAAGAGGCAACGGTTATTTTTGAGCAGGCATTACGAATTGACCCAAACAGTATTGAGACTTTGATGAAATTAGGCTATGCAAGATTCCACTTGGAAGAGTATAATGATGCACTAAAGATTTACGATAAAATTTTAGATATAGATGTAACCAACCCCGAAGCTTGGAATTTAAAAGCACTAGTCCACTATGAACAAAAAAACTATGCTAAAGCACTAGATGCGGTTGAAAAAGCAGTAGAGTCAGATCCCACATATGGAATGGCATGGTACAACAAAGCATGTTTTCTGTCTCTAGTAAACCAAGTTCCAGAATCGCTTGAAGCATTAAAGCGTTCAATCGAAATTGATGTAAAAAATGCAAGAAAGTCAATCAGAGATAAAGATTTTACAAATGTTAGAATTGAAGAAGGATTCAAAAGAATTGTAGAAGTGGTAGTTTTAGAATCAATCAGACAAGATTATCACACACTTGGTGCTATTGTATGGACAACATTTCTAGACAAAGCTGATGCAAACGATGCATTGAGAAAATTGCTTGAAAAAGGATTAATCGTTCAGCATGAAAAACGAGACGGTCTAAGTAGAATTCCGATATATGATCTTACAGCAGATGTTGCAGAAAGAATGGGAAAAGAGAGAAAAGGATTATTTGGAATCACAAAAAAACAATTACCAAAACCGGTCAAGAACCTAAAAGAGCTAAGTCAAGCCATACAATCAGTTAGAGAAACAATAGAAGAAGAAAATGTTGAAAAAACAATTCAAATCTTTGAAGAGTTTATTGATCCAACAAAGTCAGGAGAACAAATGATTGAACAATTCTTTGAAGAACACAGAGAAATAAGATTGTGGAAAATCAGATTAAAAGATAGAGGAGTGGATTATCTTATTGAAAACAAAGGTAAGATGCTAAATCTTTTTGACAATATAGAAGTTACAATTACTAAAAAGCTTAGAAACGAAATATCCTAAGTTATTCTGCAGACAAGTCCCAATAGTGTGCATCCTGTTGTTTTGCTACTGGTTTCTCAAGGTTTTTCCATTCTTTGAAAGAGCGTACATACAGCTTAACATTAGGCAACCCAACTGATTTTAGTGCGTAATAAGCCAAACCCGAAAGGGTTCCAACGCTTCCACAATAAGTAATAATTTCAGAATTGCCTGAAATTCTTCTGTTATCTAAAAGTCGCTTCATGTCGTCTTTTGGTCGTAGAATTTTGTCTGGAGTTGCAAGGGTTCTATATGGGAGATTGATTGCGCCAGGAATATGCTGTTCCAGATAGTTTAGTCTTTCCCTGTTATCAATGAGAATCACATTTGGTTTATCTTTTGATGTTTCTAAATAATCAGATGTAGCTAAAATTTCAGGTTTAAGATGAATGGAATGGTTTTTGCTTTGTATTTCTGGTGTTTTATTGTCATTTTCTAAACCAAGTGATTTCCATTTACTAAAAGTGGTTTCAAGTAAAGAGACATCAGAATGACCAAGATATTCCAACGTCCAAGCAACTCTAGATGCAAGCGCACCAAAGGTATCATCATAAACGACTACAGGGGTTTCATCGTCTATGCCCATTGCATTTACAAGTTTTAAAACACGTTCTGGACTATCATCAGATAATAAATTTGCAAGTGGAAGATTTACTGCAGTTGGAATATGACTCTGTTTGTAATCTTCTTCTCTTCGTACGTCAATTACTCTAATACTTTTATCTCTAATTTCAGATCTCAGTGAATCAATATCAGTTGTTGTTTTGACTGTTTTTTCTTGGCTCATGCTGCACATTCGCCTTTTCCAGTTTTTGTGTGATAGCTAGAATCACTTCCATAGTCATTGTAAAAATCAGGATCTTCTTCTTTTGTAGGTGGAATTGTAAATGAATCCAAAGCTTTTCTTATATCAAGGATAGATTTTATTTCAGAATCTTCTTTTCCGTTTACAACTCTGTGCATCCAATCTTTAAGAGTATCATCAGATTTTTTATTTTGTTTGAATAATTCAATAATTTTTAAAATTACTGGAATTACTCTTTTTGCAGGAATTCTATGACATGTGGCACCAAGCATTGTTTCTCCATCAGAGCGTCCTCCCAAAGACATTTGATAGTTAGGATACATTTCTTTTCCAACTCTACCTCCCCCGCCAAAGAAACCAATTGTGGCAATTCCATGTTGACCACAGGAATTTGGACATCCGCTTATCTTAATGGAAGAATCACGTAAATCATCATCTTGGTCTAATTTGAGTTCAAGGAATTTTCTTTGAATTTCCTTTGCCAGTCTATGAGAGTTAGTCAAAGCAAGATTACATGAAGTTGTACCTGAGCAACCAATAGGGGCAGCCATAGTTAAGGCGCCAGACTTTGCCAATCCCACTGTAAGCAGTTTGGAATACAGACGTGACAAATCATCCTCATGTACGTAACGTAATGCAATGTTTTGTACAAACCCAACTCTTGCATAGCCTTCTGAGGAGAATTCTCTAATTATTGTTGCCAGTGCAAGTATCTGATTTGATGTAATGTCTCCAGCCTCAAGGGTTATGAATACAGAGTGATACTCTGACTGTTTTTGTTTTAGGGTGTTGGTTTTTAGCCATCTTTCGTATCCATCAGGAATTGAACTTCCGCTTTCATCAGATATTCTAATTGGTCTTTTAATTATTGA
>JANPCQ010000024.1:0-2580 GCA_031431055.1 Nitrosarchaeum sp. | reverse complement strand
TATCTGGATGACCTTGAAAGTAAACCCCAAACATTTCAAAAATCTCTCTTTCATGAAATTCTACACTGTAAAATACTTCTCGAAGACTAGGAAGTTTTGTTGCATCGTTTCCAGGAATTGGATTTTCTTCTCTTTGTGCTCTGGTTGCCAATACAAGAATTTGTCTTGATAATGAAGAGTCAGTGTAGGAACCTAAATGATAAACCACTTCAATTTCTTTGTCATTAGGATAATCTACCCCTGATACAGATTCAGCATGATCAAAATTTAGAACATCTCTTAGAAATGTAGCCACTTCTTTAACATCATCCCTGCCAACATCAATCCTAACTCTGTCTGGTTTTACAAATGCTACTTTAATTCTAGTACCAAATTTTTCAACAATTTTATCTGCAAGACCTTTTTCAAATTTTGGTAATTCAATTTCTTTCTCTTGTGGAGGACTTGCTGTATCATTAGGTATTACATCAGATGTGGTTTCAATTGGTTCATTATCAGAATCAGAACTCATTATACAAACTTCCTAGCCTTCATTCTCTTGATTTTTTCTTGTAGTAACATGCATCCTTGAATAAGAGTTTCAGGTCTAGGTGGACAACCTGGAACATAGACATCTACTGGTAGAACCCCATCAATACCTGGAAGTACATTGTATGAATCAAAATACAACCCGCCAGTAATTGCACATGCTCCCATTGCAATGACGTATTTTGGTTCTGGCATTTGATCATAAACTAAACGTAGACGGGGTGCCATTTTTCTTGTGATAGTTCCCTGAACTACAATTAGATCACATTGTCTAAGTGAACCAAATGCCTCAATGATACCAAATCTTTCAACATCATATCTTGGACTAGATGCTGCTCCAAATTCTACACTACAACATGCTGTTTCAATATGAACAGGCCAAAGTGACCATATTCTACCCCAATTGATTGCATATCCCAATGGTTTATCAATTGCTTGTTCTAAAATATCACCTAACTTTCCAATAAACACATTTGCATTTTGTGGTGTTATCAGATCTTTTAGCAATATAATCCCTCATTGTCATAATTTTGATTTATATAAAAAACTACCATATGTTTCGTCTCCCTGACTGATGTAATGCAAAAGCCATTGCAGCAAACATAATTGCTAAGAAACCGATAATTGGCAAAGTTGCAGATTTCGGAAGTTCTAAAAGTGCACTTCCCCATGCATATAAGAAAATTGCCATAACATCAAAAACAACGAACATCAAAATGTAAGCATAATACTGCATCATAAAGTGAGTTCGTCCTTCACCTGATGGGACTTGGCCACATTCCATTGGCAAAAATTTAACTGGATTACTTCTTTTTCGAGGAGAGATCATTCTAGAAATTAAAAGTGCAGGTGCCATTGCTACTACTGCAAATCCAAACATTAACACTACAGTACTATAATTGCCCGCTAATTCCCCGACCAATTTAGCTTTGAACCCAAGTTTTTGTATAAAAAGGTATGCACTTTTTTAATTTAAATTTTAGAAAAGCAGTTTTTGAAAAGTACTTAATAGGATAATCACCAAACGCGATCATGTCATTGAATGTTGGGGATACTGCTCCCAACTTTGAACTTCCAGATATAGATCTCAAAATGAGGACTTTGGATGAATTTAAGGGTGGGAAAATCATACTGTCATTCTTTGTTGCTGCAAGTTCTCCAGTTTGTGAAAATGAGCTATGTAAGTTTAGAGATTCTTGGAGTGAGATATCAAATCTTGGTACCAAATTAGTCGCAATAAGTAATGATGGACCATTTGCTAACAAAGCATTTGCACAAAAACACAACTTTAATTTTCCAATATTGGCAGATTATAACAGTAAAACAATTCGTGATTATGATGTTTTAATGCCACATCTACTACACATCAAAGATTATAATGCTGCAAAACGTTCGGTGTTTATAATAATGGAAGATGGAAAAATTGGATACAAGTGGGTATCTGAGAGTCCATTAAATGAACCAGATTATGAAGAAATTAAAAAATTTCTAAAATAAGAAAAATAATTGTTTATTCTATTTCTGCAACAATATCGTTTTTAGCTACGGTTCCACCAACTTTAATTTTGATAGATTTGATGGAACCATTTTTGTGAGATTTAACAGCAACTTGCATTTTCATAGATTCTAAAGTGCAAACTACATCTCCTTGTTTTACAGAGTCACCTTCTTGAACAGCAATAGAAACAACTTTGCCAGGAATTTGACTTTTTAATGTCAATTGAGTATCAGAAGAACTACTACCACCAGAATTTTTGAAAACAATTTTATCAAAATTAGTATGCATGTTAAGAGTAATTGGCACATTATCAATTACAAGATTCATTTCATTTGTGGAATTTTCAAGATATTTGACTCTATGATATTTTTGGTTTAGGATAAATTCAATTCCTTTTGAATCCATTTTTAGAATTTTTATTTGATGTTTATCAGCATTGATTTTAATCACATATTCGTTGTTACCAAGATTTTCAGTGATTTCACCGTCAAATGTTTTTTCAATATCTTTTATTTTATAATCCATTTATCATCAATCCAATTTATTTTTCCAAG
>JANPCQ010000023.1:0-3626 GCA_031431055.1 Nitrosarchaeum sp. | reverse complement strand
AAATTTGAATATGTATTATTTTCAGATTCTGGATCCTGTAGTGTTTCCTTTTTGTATAATGCTTTCATAGTAAAGTCAATTAGAATAATGGATTTTGCACGCCTGATAAAGCCTTCTGGAGATGTATCAACGTTATACCTTCATAATTCGTACGTCTGAAACAAGTCAACTAACACATAATTTAAAAAATCAGTGGTTTTGATTCAGTATTATGAGTGTAGAGCGCATAGTTTTTGAATTCGTAAAATATATTCAGAAAGAGCCAAGCAAATGTCCTGCATGTGGATTTAACATTATAATTGAATGTTGTAGTTTTATAAAAGGTCGGGGTTGGTTTTGCCCAAAATGTAAAACATTATCAGTGTATGATGAAGAAATACAAAAAATGATAGGAGATAATGTGTCAATATTACCTGTGATTCCAAAGCCACCATATTCTTTTGGTGAAACCTTGAGAGCATCATCAAAGGTGCGTCGTATAGATTAAAACATGATAAATTGTTTTGTTTGTGGAAAAAAGAAAAAAGACTATGAAGTATGGTGGAATAAATTAGTCATAGGCATCACATATGATTCAGAATTTCAAAATAATGAAACAATACGCAATATGTCAGATAAATCAATGATGTGTCATGGATGTATCAAAACAATAGAAAAAATAGTTGGAGAAAGTGAATTATAATTTCCATTCATATTACCTAATATATGATGAAGTTCAAATTTTAGTGAGAAAGAAATGCTAGTAGATAAAAAAATACTTGCTGGAGGAATTACAATGGTAATAGTTGGCACAATTATTATGATTAATCTCAATGCCGCAATGCCTGCAGGTCAATCTGGAATGACTGAAGAGGAGATCATAGATTTGATGATAAAACAACAAGAAAATCAAGACGTGACTACTTTTGCAGGAATTTTAATTGGAATTGGATTTATGTTGATTTTGATTAGTTTTGGTGCTAGAAGGAAAAGAAAAGGCAGCCCAGAAAAAGAAGAAAAAAAGCCAATTACCTAAACTTCAAACATTTTAATTCCAAAATTATGATTAACCAGTATTGATTCACGCAGAAATCAGCATATACCCAATTGGGACAAATGATACAAGTGTAAGTTTCTACATTGCTAAAGGAATAGAAGCCATACAAAACATCAAGGAAATTAGATATGAGCTAAATCCTATGGGAACAATTTTAGAGTCAGAAAATATAGATAAAATTTACGAAGCTGCAAAAATCATCATGGAGGTAGTCCATAATCTAGGAGTAAATAGAGTAGAAGTGATTTTAAAAATAGATTCTAGAAAAGACAAACAAGTAAAAATGGAAGAAAAATTAGAATCTATAAAAAAACATCTAAATAAAAAGTAAATTTAGAATCTCTTAATAATATTAAAAAAAGTATCACGTTGTGCTGGTTGACGCCCGATTTCTTTTACCATAGTAGCTAACTCTTCTACAGATGAAGCAGTAGGTTTTCCAGCAGCACGGTAAATTTCTTCAGAAAATGCAGTTCCAACCAAGTCATTTCCACCATTAGATAATGCAACTTGTGCAAGTTTTTTGCCATACGCAACCCAATAAACAGAAATGTTATTCAATACATTTGCAAGCATTAACCTAGATAATGCAATAATTCTCAAATCGTACACAGATGAGCATTCATTATTAACTAGATGCTCTTGCTCAAGTTCGGTATTATCAAGACTAAATTTAAGAGGAATTAATGTGATAAAGCCACTAGTCTTTTTTTGTAATTCACGAATTTTTATCAGATGATCAATAATATGAGATGGTTTTTCAATATGACCATACAACATTGTCACATTACTTTTGATTCCAAGATTATGAGCTTGCTCAATTGTATCTAACCATTCTTGTCCAGAACATTTTCCCCTAACAATTTTTTCCCTTATTTCAGGATGAAATAGTTCAGCACCTCCACCAGGCATAGAGTCAAGACCCGCGTCTTTAAGACGAGAGAGAATCTCCTTGATAGAATTTTTTGTTAATTTAGATAGATAGAAAATTTCAGCTGCGGTAAGTGCCTTAATTTTTAATTGTGAGTGATTTTTCTTTATGACTCTCATCATGTCTTCGTAATATTCAAGAGGAAGTTTTGGATGAAAACCACCTACAATGTGAACTTCGGTTGCACCCATATTTTTTGCGATAGCTACACGTTGTTCAATTTGCTCTGGGGTGAGAGTGTATGCATCTTCAGCACCATCTTTTCTATAAAATGCACACATCTGACAACTTGCAGCACATACATTTGTGTAATTCATGTAATAAGATGCAGCAAAAGTTACTGTATCGCCCACTAATTTCTTTCTAGCAATATCAGCAACTGCACTTAACATATGTAAATTATCATAATTCATCAATTCCAGACCATCATCATAAGATAGTTCTTCTCCAGCAATTGCTCGATCTAATGCCTTAGATTCACCTACTAGTTGTTCTAACACAAAACAAGTCAATCATTAAAGGATATATTCCTTAACTGTCAGTCTCAAGAAATAAGTAGGCAAACAAGTTACAAACGTTATGGTGCTACCACTTGTGGATGAACATAGGCCAAAGTGTTACTTGTGTCATGTAGGATTTGAAAATATCGATAAACTCAGAGAGCATCAAAACACAGATCATAAAGAATTTTTTGAATCACATGAAAAAAACACAAAGCGGGAACCAGCACCAGGCGACGTTACTGTATTTTAGATTTTTGTTTTTGTATAGACTTTAACAATTCTTTAGCCATTTCTTTGCTAAGATTAGCAAGGTCATAATCATGATCAATAGACAATGCTTTTTTAAAATGCTTTAATGCATCTGCAAGATTTCCCAGTTCACCTAGCGATAGCCCTTTGTAAGCTAATGCCATCGCGCATTTTTTATCAACTTTAAGGGCTAAATCATAACACTTGATTGCATCTTTGTATTTTTCAATTGTATGCAATGATGCACCTTTGTTTACTAACGCATTGATACTTTTTGGATCAATGCAGAGTGCTTTATCATAATATTTTATAGCTTGTTTTATCCTACCCAAATTTTGTAGCGTTACACCTTTGTCTATTAATACATTAATGTTTTCAGGCTCTTGTTTTAATGCTAAATCATATAGTTTTAGTGCATCTGAAAAATTACCATCTTCACAAAGATCATAAGCGTGGGATAACATTGTATCTACTTTATTCAATATGTCTTTGATAATATTTTATCAATAATATAGATTGACAATTAGTTAGATATTAAGAAAATAAGATTATTTTATAGGTCCATGTTTTGATCTAATTTTAGACCTTTGTACCTATTTCTTATGGTAACTTCAGTTACACTTGCAGCTTCGGCAATATCGCGCTGAGTTATATCTTCACCATTTTTAACACATGCCAAATATAGTGCAGCTGCTGCCAATCCCATTGGGTCTTTTCCTGCAGATTCTTCATGTTCTTGTGATATCTTTAGAACTTTTGCGGCATAACGTTTTGTCTTTTCTGTTATTCCAATCCTACTTGCAATACGTGCAACACATTGAATTGGATCAACTACAGGCATCTTTAGGTCTAGTTCTCGATGTAACAATCTATAACATCGAGCAATGTCTTTTTTCTTTAAATTTGC
>JANPCQ010000022.1:0-16938 GCA_031431055.1 Nitrosarchaeum sp. | reverse complement strand
CTAACAATCACAATTCCTACATCTCCAATAAAATTAACTGCAACAAGTGTTTCTTCGACTCAAATTAATCTCTCTTGGAGTCCTCCACCATCTGATGGCAACTCTCCGATCACGGGTTACAAAATTGAAGTAAAAAAAGACTCTGGTTCTAATTCTACATTAATAGCAGATACAAAGAGTACAGCAACAACATATTCTCATACAGGTCTCATAACAAATTCAAAATACACATACAAAGTCTATGCAATAAATTCTGCTGGTACAAGTACTGCCTCCAATGAAGTCACAGCAACTCCTGTAACTACTCTTAAGCTGAATCCATTGGGCAAATTATCCATTGATGAAGGGAAATCTTTGTCGTTTGCTGTCAAGGTAACTGATAACTCATTACATGGCCTAATCTTTAGCCTAGACAAAAACCCCCCAATTGGTGCAAAAATCAATTCAAACAATGGTATGTTTACATGGACTCCAACTGATTCACAGGGTGCAAAATCATACGTATTTGATATCGTTGTTACTCTAGGCTCTTTGACTGATAGACAATCAATTACAATCACCGTAAATGATGTTTTGAATAAACCAGAACCAACACCAATAATAGAACCTGAACCAACACCAGAACCCACTAAAGAATTAGGAATTGCATCTTTTGTGGATCCAACAAAAGATCCACAGTCTTATGTGAACAGATACAATAATGAACCGACTTACAAAAAATGGTTTGATACAAATTTCCCAGAATATTCTTCCATCTATGAAGCAGTTGGATTAGATGAACCAAAAATCGAGACACCAAAAGTTGAAACACCACAATTTGGAATATGTGGCACTGGAACAAAATTAATTGATGGGGTGTGTACTCTTATTGAAATACCAAAAGCTAAACCTTGGTGGAAGTTTTGGTAGTATCTTATTTTATATTATTATAATCAAAAATTATTTGAATCTTAGTTTTCTCAAATTCGTGAATATCTTTTAGAAAATCATATGCTAATTCTCGTAGATTTGTCTTTTAATATCTAATACGTGATCATTGAAAATCTCAATTTCTGCATCAAATAACTCCATTGTATTTTCAACTGTACTGGGTTGATTCTCATCTGTTCTTTTGTTTATCAGGTACTGACCAGAATCATGAATGTATTTTTCAAAGACCATTCCAAAAATACACTCATGCATGTTTTTAATTTCCCATTTTTCCTTTGTTGAATTTATTAAATTAAAATATTTTGGAATTTGGCTTGTTGCTATTTTCAACAAGTTTTCTAGTTCCATTTTGTCTTCTGTTTTGAGTCCCATGCTTTATGATTAATCTGATTTTGTCTCTAAAATTAAGAGTTTTGATTATACAAAGACAATTACATTGAGGCTGATTATTTCATTTTCTGAATTTCCTCTAACCTTAATTGCTGTCAAAATAATCTTACCAAAACTAGTAACCTTTCTCACACTTTGTCGGTTATACAAATCTCTGAACCTTAAGCCATGACACAAGACGATATCGATATTATCGGTAAAAACGTCAAAGACATGTACGGAACATTCATGGGTAAAGTCATTGGAACAATAACTGACATTGATGGCAGCATCCAATCAGTAGGCGTTGACTGCGGTTCTCAAGGATTACAGCAAATCCAATATGAACAATTAGTAGTTCAAGGCAATGTTGTTATATTTATTCCAAAATGGAGACTAGACTCTCAAAGACTTCTTCGCGAAAAACAACTAACTCTACGTCGTCTAAAAGCCTTGATTGATATTGTTTCTGAAAATGATGACATGAAAGCAGACGCAGAAATAATTCATGAAAAATACAAATCAAAACTTGCATCATTAGATGAAGCAGAACAACAAATCAAAGCTAAACTTGAAGCAAGATTGACAGAGTTAGATGAACAGATTAAGTCCGCAAAGATGTTGCTATTTGATGCCAAAGTACAATACAAGAGCAATGAGATCTCTGATAATACATTTGAGACAGTAAAGACATGCTCTGCAGAATTAATTGAGCATGTTACTCACGAAACTGCAGAAATCTCAAACGTTAAGAGAAGAATTGCAGATCTTGATGCCGAAGTACTAAACATAACAGCTCCTCCACAAAAACATCTCCAAGAATCAGCCGTTTCATATCTGGGCAATTCTGAACCGCAAAAAATTCAGAGCATACTTCCAGAGGCACCTACAGCACCAGTCACATACTCTTCAGCAGTACCATTTATTGCTGAATCTCTGCCAACAATTCCAGAACCACCCAAACAGGTGAAAACAGTAACATCTAACAATGAAGACGACTGGCTTGCCAGAATGGAAGCACAATAATTTTTTTTTAACTTATTTTTTCTTTAACATTTACAAGTCTGACACTCTACACAATTTTGATGTCAGAGATTAACCTCGGCCTTGGAAATAATGACACAGCAACTAGAAAAGAAGCTAAATCTGATTTTATCACCTTTTGGGAAAAACAAGCAAAAAATCTCTCTTGGTTTTCAACTTGGAAAAAACCATTGGATTGGAATCCTCCTTTTGCTAAGTGGTTTGTAGGTGGCACGATTAATGCCTCATACAATACCCTGGACATTCATCAAAACAAGGCTAACAAACCTGCAATTTTGTGGGAAGGTGAGAATGGTGAATCCAGAATTCTCACTTACAAAGACATGTGGATTCAGGTCCAAAAGTTTGCAAATGCTCTCAAATCACTTGGTGTTAAGAAAGGCGACAGGATAACTATCTATCTTCCAATGATTCCAGAACTGCCAATATCGATGCTTGCATGTGCTAGAATTGGAGCAATACATACTGTAATATTTTCTGGGTTTAGTGCTGCCGCAATTAAAGACAGAATATACGATTCAAACTCAAAAATTGTTATAACTGCTGATGGTGGATATAGACGTGGTAATGTAATAAAGCTTAAGGAAATAATTGATGAATCTATCAAAGATTTTGATTTTGTCCAAAATGTTATTGTAATAGAGAGAACAAAAAGCAAAATTGTTCTATCTTCAAAAGATATACTTTGGAATGAATTAATGAATGATGTCTCTGATATTTGTATTGCAGAAAAATTAGATAGCACTCACCCTCTTTACATTTTGTATACTTCTGGAACAACAGGAAAACCAAAAGGAGTATTACATGGAACAGGTGGATATTTGACACATTTGTATTCTACATTCAAGTGGGCATTTGACATTAAAGATTCTGATGTATTTTTTTGTACAGCTGATATTGGATGGGTTACAGGTCACAGCTATGTAGTTTACGGTCCATTATTACATGGTGCCACTGAAGTAATGTATGAGGGTGCACCCGATTTTCCTGATACATCACGAATGTGGGAAATCATTCAAAAATACAAAGTTACAATTTTTTACACGACTCCAACGGCATTACGGATGTTTATGAAATTTGGTGATGATTTGCCAAATTCATTTGATCTTTCAACTCTTAGATTGTTAGGAAGCGTAGGTGAACCAATAAATCCTGAAGTATGGAAATGGTATTTCAAAATAATTGGAAAAGAAAAATGTCCAGTCATTGATACTTGGTGGCAAACTGAAACTGGTGGTATGATGATCTCTGCTTTGCCTGGATTGGAAACAATTCCACTAAAACCTGGTTCTGGAACTCGATCTATTCCTGGATTAGATATCTCGGTGGTGGACGAAACTGGAAACGACATACCTCCAAACACCAAAGGTTATCTTGTGATCAAAAATCCTTGGCCTGGAATGCTTTTGACTCTTTGGGGCGATGATGAGAAATACCGTGATGTATACTGGTCAAAATACAAAAATTGTTACTATTCTGGTGATTATGCACTAAAAGATACAGATGGATATTTTTGGTTATTGGGAAGAGCAGATGATGTACTCAAAGTATCTGGTCATAGAATAGGAACGGCAGAACTTGAAAGCTGTATTGTATCTCATCATGATGTAGCAGAATCAGCTGTATGTGGAATTCCAGATGAAATCAAAGGCGAGGTAATTATTGCGTTTGTAGTTCTAAAACAAAATGTAACTAAAGACACTCTAATTTTAGAAAAAGATCTCTTGATAAAAATAAGAAATGATATAGGCGCAATAGCTACTCCAAAGCAAATCTATTTTGTAACAAAATTACCAAAAACTCGCAGTGGTAAAATCATGCGACGACTGCTAAAATCAATAGCTAATAACGAAACTATTGGTGATATTAGTACTTTGGAAGATGGCGCAGCTGTATCTGAAATTCAATCTGCACTTGAAGAATTACAAAAATCAACCCATACAAAATCTGATTAGTATCAAATTATTTTTGATATGATTTCTATTTGATATTTTTTAATCCTTTTAAATCAGTTGTTAATAGCATGTCAAACATTTTCTTTAATCCGTCATATTCTGACTTGGAATTTTCATCTAGTTTTTTGTATTCATTGTTTTTAATTTCATCTAGTTTGTTTTTTGCTTCGCTGAAAAACTTTTCAAATTCTTCAATTTTTTCATCATTTATCTCTGTAAGATCAAAAATCACAGTATTGCTTCCAAGCAGATTTTTCTTTTCATCGTAAAGACTTGTTGCATGTAATGAGCCTGGAAATGTGCTACCATCTTGTTTTTTAAACGTAATTTTCCTATCTGACACATTTCCTGTTTCAAACCATGTTTTCAATGAATCATTCATGGCTTCCCATGATTCTTTTGGTACGTGCTCAAATATTGGCCTGCCTAAAATCTCTGATTTTGCATACCCCATCTTGTTAGCATAAGTGGAATTGCAATCCAGAATGATTCCAATAGAGTTGATTCGCCTCCACATGATTGGTGCATCTTTGAGAATTTTTCTCGCATCTGTCTGGAGCATTTTTTATTTTACATTTGACTTGTTATTAAATTCAAATCTTACTGAAACCACTGATCTAAATTATGACTCTTTTTTTCCAGCGCTTTTTTAAGTCGATTCAATGATGATTGTATTCTATCTTCTGAAAAACTTCTCTCCTTGACTAGATAATTGGTCATTCCTTCATAATCTACATTCCCAAATACTATCTCATCTACATCTGCCACAATTGGCTCAAGAAATATTTTTCGTATTTGTTCATAATCAATTTCATGTAATTGCTCTTGAATTTGTGGTATGTCCTCTAATCGTAAATGTTGCTTGATCATTTTCAATGCAGTTTTTGGTCCTATTCTATCAAACCCATTTGGATTAAAATCAGTACCAATTAAGATTCCCACATCCACTAACTGCTCTCTTGTAATTCCAAGTGAATCTATTGTTTTTTGTGTTTCGATTATTTCTGGCTCAATTTCTACATATGTATTTCTGTTAGGAATTTTTCTTCTTCCGCTGTTTGTAAAATTCCTTATCAGTCTTTTTGCCCCACATAATATTGAATCAAAATCTTGACTTGCTGATGCATATGCTTGTCCTGTATTTGTCAGATGGGCTGCAGTTGCTTCGCCCTCAGAAGGTGCATCAATGTATGGAATTCCAAAATAAGATAAAATTTGTTTTGACTCTTTAACCATGCCATCTTTCATGCTTGTTGTTTGCTGTGCAAATTTTCTTGCATCTTCCATGTTTCCTTCTGCAATTGCCTTTTCATATTTCACAGTAGCATCTTTTTTGATTTGCTTCCTTCTTTCAATTTCGGCAGTTTTTAATGATGGTGGTTTTCCATCAAATACGTATACTGGTTTTATTCCTAATGACAGGAAATTGATATTTCTGTAAAGTAATCCGCTAAGATGACTAGTAATTCTGCCTTCTGAATCTGATAACTGTAATCCATCAGGACCTCTTATGCTTGCTAGGAATTGATAAATTGCATTATAGGCATCAACTGCTATGACTTTTGACGAAAATGCTTCTAACGTTGTTTTTTCTCTGACTACTAGTTCTTTTAGATTTAATCCCATTGTTTGTTATTGATTTTTTATGCTATTTTGTGTTTATCTTTTGAATTATGACTAGCACATACTTATTTTATTATGTAGATGATTCTAAGATTTCTTGCCAGGTTAGCCAAGTGGTACGGCGGCCGTCTCGAAAACGGCTACGCGCAAGCGTGCAGGGGCTCGAATCCCTTACCTGGCGTCATACTATCACTGTAATCCCTTTTCTAAGATTTTGATTCTTTTTCTCGCAATGAATTATAATCCAACATTATCTTTGGAAGTTTGTCGTCTGGATTTGGTACTATTCCATATTTTTGACAATACAGAAAATAATATGGCCAATTTTTTCTAGCTGCTTGATTAAAATCTTCACCTACCATATGATCATACCAATTAATTATTGTCACACCATAAGCAAAGAATCTACTTAGATATTTGGCAATTCCTACAGGGATTTTTTTGTGTATGTCTAGAAATGCAATTTGATCTATAGTATTCAAATAATCATTTGCGTATCTTTGACAATCTTCAGTAGTTTTAAGAATTGAATTTTTGTCTAATCTATTTGTAAGATCCTCATGGAATCCTCGCAATAGTTGAGAATATGTTGCTTTTGTATTCTCTCTGACACTTTTCCAAGTTATCAATAATGTGATTACAAAAATTGTCGCAGTGACAGAGCTAATAATTATTGCAAGCGTAGAAGTTTCAATCTTTTGTGTTGATTGTAAAAATATGCCTGCAAGATTTAGAAACATATTGTTAATTATTTCATCACTTATTATAATATTTGAAATATGTTTGAAATAAACTCAGACTAGATCGTCATATTGTATATTTACCTTATATGCGATTGAAAAGTTGAAATTATCAATGATTTTTATAGATATTACGTTACAAAAAATGACATCAAAATTATGGTTATTTTGTATAATATTTGCCCTCAGTGTGACTTTTCCTCTCTCTTTTGCTCAACATCACGGTGGTGGTAGTTCAGCTCCTCCAATTAGTTTTGGAACTGGAGAAGTAACTGTAAGTACCTCTTTGTTTCCTGCAGATTTCACTCCTAAAAAATATTCTGACGCAAATCTAAAAATCAGATTTTTTGATATTGTCTCTGGTATTAATATAGAAAGTGTCAGTTATAGAATACAAATATTTTATGGCACACAATTGGTTGCAAATCAAATGTTTTTTGATAAAGACGGTGAGCTAGATATAAAAATACAACCCAAATCAGGGTGTCAGCAGGAAGAACTGTGGAAATGTACAAAATATTATGGAGATGTTGATCCAATTGTACCAAATGCTTTAGCTTCCACATTTTCTAGCATACCTGTAATTTCTGGACCTGTGTTTGTTAATGGTGGGCAATATACTGTAAAAACTGACATAATAGGGGCAAAAAATCCAAAAACCCAAACTGCTCAGGATATTCACTTTGAAACTATTGTAATCATACCTAATGAACAACAATTTAAGATGATTGCATCTGGTACTGAATATTCTATTTCTGCAAAAAATTTCCAAGATCCAATTACAAAATTACACTATGATGAATCTTCCAAGTCAATAATCTTTGAAATGCCTTTTGATTGGGTGCATGTTGAACATATAGATTTTGTAAAAAATTATTTTGAAATTCCAAAAAATTTCTTACCTTTTCAAAATGTGAACAGCTTTTATGGTAAAGTTAACGATGTTTTAATTCTTCCAAAAGATTTGCATTATGATAAATATTCGAACAAAAACGCTAACATAATCAATTTTATGATTAATAATGATGAACTACAACAACTCAAAAACTCTGATTCTAAACTAAACGTTGCAATTATTCCTGAATCTCAATCATCAATAGTATCTGAAAATCTTTTGTTTGATAATGGATTTAAGGCTCTTGCCTCTTATGATTCTCGATATTCTAAAAGCAAGGATTTTCTTTTTTCTATTGTATTTTTTGATTCCAAAGGAAATCTAGTCACTGATATACGATATGGATATGGTCTAAAGGACCCGTCTGGAAAAGAAATTGCAAATACTGGTGGAAATCCAAATCATTTGGGAATTACTTTGCCAAATGGCATTGATACAAGAATACTTGATGCTTCTCTAGATGGCAAGTATTCGATGCAAATAGTACTGTTAGGAATTGGGAATGATGACTTTGAAAGACCTATTTTTAAAAAATTTGAAATTGAAATGGTAAAATCTGAAATGTCAAAACCTGTGATTACTATATCTGCTATTCCTAGTTGGATTAAAAACAATGCTGGTTGGTGGGCAGACGGCTCAATTGATGATGATTCATTTATTCAAGGAATCCAATTTTTAATCAAAGAAGGCCTAATCAATCCTTGAAGCTAAATAGTATATTTAAATAAAAAACCAAAATTCTATGGATTTATTTGTTGACCTTTTGTTCTCTGAATTATTTCTGACCTTAATGTGGCAAAATCTGATGTAATTTTTGTATTTGTCTTAATTTCAACTAGTTCTTTTAGGATTTTTTCTAATAACTCTATTATTCTTTGTTGGGGTTCTTTATCATTTGGCATATTGTCTGATAATTTTTTTACTTTTTAAGTTTTATAAGGCCAAACATTATGTCTTGATGATTTTTTGATGTATCTGCTCAAATACAAATTAATTATATGCTGTTTTTAAGCTGCCTTTGTTTTATCATCTACTAGCTTGAATCTTGATAGTACTTTGTACATGATAAATACAATTAGAGCTATTATTGCAAAATCTATAACGTTTGCAATAAAGTCTCCATACTTGAATTCTGAAACAACTCCAGTTGCACTATTGACGATATTAGTTTGAAGCGTTTTAAGTTCTCCTGATGGTAAAGCTAATCCTACCATTGGATTGATAATGTCAGTTACTAGTGCACTAACTAACTTTGATGCTGCCGCACCTACTACAAATGCGATTGCTAATCCAATAATGCCAAAGGTCTTAAGAAAACCCATGAATTCTTGAATAAAGCTTTGTTTTACAGGTGGTGTTTCAGCCATAAATTTCAAGAAATGCTTCTACAATAAAATAAAACCTGATCAAAAATATTGATTTATCACAGTAAAATAATTTTCATCATTTTTGATCGTCCTATTATTTTTAGATTAACCCCAAACCACAGATCCATATTTCTGCTCGGTGTTAACTCTTGTTAACACCTAAAAAATAAAATGAATTTGAATTCTTTGATGTTTTCTAAGATTTTGTTTCTTTATTTGATTTTAGTTTGTTACAAATAGAACAATCTTGTATCATTGATTTGATTTTTTGTTTTAATCCCATGTTGACACATTTTTTGCTCCGAATATAACCTGTAACTATTTCTCCAATTTAACCTCAAATCTCTCTTTTAGTGAGGAAAAGATTGGATCTAAACTTTGAAATATCGTATTACGGTTTGATATATAGTGACTACTGCTTATGTTATGATTAATTGTGAACTTGGTGCAGAAGAGACTATTATGGAGAAATTAAAAGAAATAGAACAAGTTAAAGATGTATTTGGAACTCATGATATGATGGTAAAATTAGACGCTGAAAATTTTGAAAAAATTAGAGAGATTGTCTCCAGAAACATCCAAAAAATAGAAAAAATTCGAACAATCTCCACACTTGTAAGAAAAGATAATTGAAATTATGATTAGGTGAATTAAATGTCAAATGAAAAAAATGAAATTGAAAAATTAATTGACACTATGATATCTAGCGGCGATGAATTGATTCAAAAACTCAAGACTGTTTTGCCTGATTCCTTGTCTGAGTCTATGATGTTATTTCATGAATCTAATGTTACAAATCTTACAAAAATTAAAGAATTTCTAAATAAATAAGCACAGTCACTAAGAATTTGTACTATATGCTTTTTAATCTTTAATTGTATATTCTGACATGACTAGATCTCGTACCATTTCTATTCTTGTTAACAAAAAAACAGGCGATACCTTTGATGCTATTTTAAATTGTCCTCCAAAAATGATGCCTGATGCTAAGATGACTGCTGATGGTTGGTGGTCTTTTTCAACACCTAGAGGAAATGCCCGATTGAAATTCAAAGAAAACAAATCTCTTGGAATTTTAGATCACATGTTTATTGATCAAGAGTCAACATGGAATGTTCCAATGCGAATAGTTTCTAGTGGCGATGAATCTGAAGTAATAATTACTTTGATAAAACCCCCCGAACTGACTGATGAACAATTCAATGAAAGAATGGTAGAAATAGAACAAGTATTTGTAAATATGAAAAAAATTATTGAACTACAATAACAAAAAATTACATGTGAAATTGTTTCTAGATATTTTTAGTTAGTTCCTCTTTTCTACTACATGATGTGTTTTGAAAAATTTTACCCATTTTTACAACTATACTTTGGGCATAAATTAAGAACAAAACATACCTTAAGGTTAAATATAATTTTTGTAAGTAAAACCAGAGATATGCCTTATGAAGAAATCTATTTTCAGCGGTTAACAGAAGATAATCCTGAAGAGTCAGAAGAATTATAATTATTCAAAAACAACTAAATTTTGTTCTATCATTAATTTTGTTTTTTGTCTAGTCTTTTTCTAGATTTTTATCGCTATCAGGACCTACCATGTCTTCTGATTTGACCTCGTTATCCCATTTGCCTTTAACTCCTTTGATTAAAGATATGACTCCACTCACAATCAATACTATGACAATTGCAAAAAATAAAGTTTGATCAAATATCTTCGATGAACAGTTGACTGTAACTGGTTCTTTGTCATCATAATATTCATAACATTCATCAAATTCACTGGCTTCTATGTTTGCAATTTGATAGTCATATCCAAATACACCTAAAATTAAAAACCCTGAAAAAATAAACACAATACCGATAATGATATAGCGCATATCACTCATGAATTTATTTTTACAATATACTATTTACACTTTGATTTACTTGTATCTTCTAGTGATCTTTTTAGATTTTCTAAAGATGCCTCATAAAATGTTCCCATAAATGTTGCAAATTTCATAAATTGCTTCATTGTCATCTTTTTACTATTGAAATAAGATTGCCATGTTAACTGAGTTGTTTTTTTGTTTTTTGATTTGATAGCAATTGTTGCCACGTATACTCTTAGAGGTAACCCCTCTGTTGCAATATATGTAAAATATTCCTTTTCTTTCCATACCACTATGTGTTCTTCGATAGTATTGCCATCTGTAAATGTAATCTTGCGTATTGCCCCTACATTTCTTCTTTTTTTAGAAAGATATGTGGTTCTTTTGACATCAACCACCCATGACGAAAGTCCTGCCATGTTGCTTATTTTCCGCCAAACTTTTTCTTTTGATGCTTTAATTGTAATAGTTTTCTTTACCGAACCTGTATGAAATGATTTTTTCACATTTTTTGTCATGTTGTTTGTATTTCTGAGTGTGTTTTAAATTTTATTTCTCTAACACATTTAATCCCCCGAGATCAAGTCTAACAAATGGTCTTTGGATGGGGTAAAAAGAAAGACGAAAAAATATCTAAAGAAATTCCTTTGCAAAAACAGATTCAGTTATCTGACGTATCTAAAATTATCCATCAAATACTTGAATTAAGAACAACGCAGATTCTATCTGACATAAAATCCATCAGAAACAATACTGAACCACTGATTACAGAACTCATCATGATCGGAAATACTCTTGAAAAAGATGATCTTCAGGTCGATGAGATAGACAAGCACCTTCGAATAATTGTAGTTAGAGGCAAACAGCAAGTAATTGACATGATAAAAAAAGACTCAATACATTTACCTAATATTGCCTCTTACGATGATGCTGAAAATCTAGGTATTATTTTAAATCAAATGTTGAAAAAAATTGGTGATGTCCTTGGACGCCAGACCAGAGTAATACACATTTTCGCAAAAAAATATGCAGAAAAATTAAAAGAAATTCTAATACAAATGAATTCAAACCATGTTGAAATCCAACAACTGTTAAAAAATTATGAACATACAAAATATGTCTCTGCTGAAATTTTAGAATCGTTAAAAGAAATTGTTGATTTAGAAAATAATCTTACTAAGAAAGAACAAAGAATTGCTGAAATTCATAGTTTTATTAATTCCCTTGACAAAAAAATTCTTTCTTTTGAAGATTCAATTAAAAAAATACAAACTTCCGATGAATATGGAAAATTTTTAGATTTAAAACGAATTTTGGATGAATTTACTGTCAAAAAACATCAAATAAAAAATGAAATCGACTCACAATTCGCAAAAATTTCTAGACCACTTAGTAGATATGAATACGTTTCATCATTGGATAAAGAACAAAAAAATCTTCTATCTAGATTAATTGAAGATCCATTTGAGGTATTGCTTTCCAAGAATAGAGATTCGTTAATACTTATTTTAGAAAATGTACGAAAAGGGATTACTTCGGGCTCCATCTCTGTTAAAGATACTGAAAAATCTTTTTCACAAATAACTGAAACAGAGGAAGCATTAGATGGATTTATCAAACAAGTAACTGCCTTTGTAGATAAAAGACAAAACATTCAAGATCAAATGATTATACTTGAATCTGATGAATTATCTGATCTTACAAGCGATCTGAAAAATGCGCTATCTGATAAAAAAGACTCTGAATTAAAAATCAAAACATTTCAAGCTGAAATCAACGAATCTCATTCTAATATTCCCAAATTAATTTCCGATATTGAAGTCAAACTAAGAAAATTCTCTAATACTGTTTACACTATTACTTATTCTAAATTTAATTAGTTCTAAACTATGTTATCTTGACATGTTATTCAAAAAGAAAAAACTTGAAAGACAGGTTTCTTTACAAAAAAAAGTTCTAGATAGCATTTTATCTTATTGCCAAATGAAGCATCCCAATGAATGTATTCTTATTTTGAAAGGTAAATCAAAACAAGGGCAGATCTTAATTGATGGACTAGTAATTCCACCGTTTAATTACTCTGGACCCACATTTGCAGTATTCCCTCAATCTTTTTTACCTTTTGATATGAGTTATGTTGGAGTAGTCCATTCTCATCCAAGTGGAACGGCTGATCCTTCTGTCACCGATCTCCATAATTTCTTTGGATTGGTGTCAATGATTGTGAAATCTCCATACGGAGATGATGATATCTTTGCTTGGGATAGTAACGGAGATTCCATAAATCTAGCAATTATCTAAATTAAAAAATCTCTCTCAAGTTATAATAGAAAAATGAGAAATCCTGACAAAACTTTATAAGTATTTTGAATGTATTTTCATTGAATTGTTTAATTATAAGACTTATTTGATATTCTTGTTTGCATCACTTGGTGTCAGCATCGGACTGCAAATGATCCTTCCATTTCCATATGGTCTTGGTGCAGCTCTAGCTATTTTTATAGCATTTCCTATGTTGTTAAGAAAACGATACATGAGTCGTATGAAAGGATATGGGGATTCTGGAACTGGCGGTGGATTCTTTGGAATGAACTCTAGTGGTACTGGAGTACGCTATGTGTGTCTAGTTTGCAGTAACAAACACAAAGGCGGTACTTGTCCTCGATGTGGTTCTAAAGTGCAACGTGCTGATTTTTAAAATATAAAAATGTCATTAGATGAAATCAGAAAAAAAGTCTTATACCAAAACTCCATTGAGGTATGGATTGGAATAAGTAAAGAAAAAAACATAGACTGGGTTGACACTGAAAATTACAAAAAGTTCATTGCTTTTCTTCTAAAAAATAATCTAAACATGAAACAAATGTCCATTTGCTTTGATGAATCAGATAAAGCATCTGAAGGTGGTCACAGCAAAAAAGTATTTGCTAACAAGTTGGCAGCATTCAATGATGAAAATTCATCATGCTATTCAATAAAATTGAATGATAGTGCTATTGAATTAATTCGAAAATTTGACCTCTAGTTTTATTATCTTTTTAACTTTGGATTTACTATTGCATCCAATGCATTTCCTATGAAAACAAATGCCAATCCTGTTATGGCTATCATTATCCCTGGCGGCATTATCCACCACCATAATCCTCTAGATGCTGCCCCGTATACGTTAGCATCATGCAAAATTTGACCCCATGTTGGAAATGATGGATCGCCTAATCCTAAGAAACTAAGTCCTGCCTCTGTTGTAATTGCAGCTGGCACTGATATGGCAATACTGGCAAATGCATATGGTAGTAACTGTGGCAAGATATGTCTGAGTACAATCCTTGAATCTTTCTGACCCATCATATTAGCTGCTTCCACATATCCTCTGATCTTGATTTGCAACGCCATGCTTCTTGCAACTTTTGCTATTCCGACCCAACCAAATACCATCAAAAATCCAATCATCACAAAAATACTATTGCTAATTGTAACTGATAGAATAATCAAAAACGGAAGTGCGGGGAGTGCATAGATTACATCATTAAATCTCATCATTGCTTCATCTGTTTTTTTACCTCTATAGCCTGCATACACCCCATACAGCAAACCCATTATCACTGATGCTATTGCTACAACTAACCCTATGAAAAGTGCTAAAGGTGTTCCCCAGAGTAACCCTGCAGCTAAATCTCTTCTCAACTCATCTGTTCCCATAATTCCAAAAGCTTTACCTCCTATGATTAGCCTGGATTCTGGAATTTGATTTTCTGAATTACTGCCATACATTTTAATCAAAAAAATATAATTTCCTTTTAGTGGCTCATGATTTGCTGTTTTAGAAAAAATGATGTCTTCTGCTGATAAATTATTTATGGAAAATAAAAATTTGTTTGATTGTAGATATAGGTTTTTTCTAATCACATTATCTGTGGAAAATATTCTTTCACTATGAATTGAATTTGAATCTGAGTATGGTAATGATGATGATAATAATTTTAATTGTATTCCATCTGGACGTATTACATCCATTTGTAATAATGGTGTTCCTGAATATTTTGCAGAAAATTCATAAATGAAGTCGTTTGGGAAATCACCATAGTCAAAATTCACTCCAAATTGATGAGATGTAATTGATGTGTCTCCTGATACATCATAGTTGACATTTGGTGTATTCAAAATTTTGTGTTCAGGAATTTTTTCACTCAAAAATAAATTAATCCATACAGGTATGGCAACTTTGGGATATGAAATCCAGCTTCCTGGATTATTCCATTCTTTAAAAGTGTCTACTGGAATTACAACAACTACAATAATTGATGTAAAAATTAAAATCGATAAAATGGCAATGCCTGTAATGCCTATTTTACTTTTAAGAAATTCTATCTTGATTTCTTGTGGTGTAATGCTGCTCATTTAGTCTGTTCTCACTCTTGGATCAAAATATCCGTACAGTAAATCTGCAACAAATATGCTAATCAGGAAAAACACTGTCAAAATGTATGTAGCACCAATAATTACGGGTAGATCCATTACTGTAATTGCCTCAAAATACAGTCTGCCCATACCTGGCCAGTCAAATACGGCTTCGGTAATTATCGCACCTCCTAACGAGCCTGAAAGACTCAATGCTAGAATAGTGACTATTGGGGGGGCTGCATTTTTTAGAGCATGCGTGTAGATTATTTTTTTCTGATTAATTCCCATTGTCTTTTTTGCAATTATGAAATCATCTTGCATTATTCCTACTATGAAATTTCTAACTAAATACGCCCATGATCCAAAACCTATGATTACAATTGTAATCAAAGGCAATGTCATATGATATAGTAAAGATCCGATATAACTTGGGTCGGATGATGGAATTAATGGTGTAGCTCTTGCAGGAAAAATATGATATACAAACGAAAATAAGAATATCATTAACATTCCTATCCACCAAACAGGAAAACTAGAGCTAATTATTGCAAAACTGGATGTTATTCTATCTAGTATTGATCCTACTTTGCTTCCTGCCAATGCTCCTAGAAAAATACCTATTACTGATATTATGATTGTTGCAGTTGTAAACAATAGGATGGTTCTGGGTAGTTTTTCTACAATAATTTCTTTGACATCTGATGATCCTGAATCACTAGTAAGAAATGTTGCATGACCAAAATCTAGAAATAATATTTTATACATTGTTAAACCTATCCTTTGTGGAGAATACCATGGCTCATCCAATCCTAAAATCTTGATTCTTTGTTCAATTTGAGTCTGAATAAATAACTCAAATTCATCCACTGATGAAAAACTTTCTGCAATTGCAGGATTTTCTGTAATTTCAGATCTTACTTGAAAAACAACTCCTTGTTTTAAGATGCTGTCCATATTTGATCCTACTAACGCAATTGTAATGAGTAGTGTGATCATCAAAACTCCAAACATTGTGATTAAACGTGTAGCAACATATCTCTTCAAAGTCAATAACCAGAAATAGTAAACTCAGTTTATAATAATTGCAGTAATGAATGCATTTGCTTAGATCTGTAATTTCATATGATTTTTGTGCCTGATTAAGGCATAATGGATTTGAGTGACTTGAACATAATCGTTTTTCCCTTTGATTATCTTTAATGTTATAAAATTAAAGAATAAAAAATAACCATGTGATAATTATCTTATGAGTGCAAATACTATACGAAAGGCCAAAAAACTAGTTGAAACTGGTGGTGTTGTTAAAGTCGATGATGATCTATATCAGATAAAATCTTCATCTGATCCTGAAAAATCATATTTTGTGACATCTGATACTTGCGAATGCCCTGGATTCAAAAATTTCTACAAATTCCATCATGGCAAGGGATTAAAAGCAAATTGTTCTCATTTAGAAGCGATAAGAATTTTCAAAGAATCTTAGATTTTATTTGTTTAATGTTTATTTTGTATACATGTGTTTTTTCAATTATGATTGGGCATAAAACTCACTTGCGATAAATCATTATTATTTAATTATTTTTAGCCTGAAAATTATTTAGCTTTTATAAAATAGAAAAATTGTTGTTATGTGCAACAAATAGATTTTTTGAAATCTTCTGAATCCCTTTCAAAATCACATTCCTTGCATACCTGCCAGCTTCTTTTTTTTAGTATTGTAAAAGATGCTTCATAACTTACAGA
>JANPCQ010000021.1:0-1589 GCA_031431055.1 Nitrosarchaeum sp. | reverse complement strand
CTAAACAAGCAATCAAAAGAGTATGATCCATTTACAATCAAAAATATTTTGATGTCTACTGCTAAAGATCTCCAAAATGATCCATTTACTCAAGGATCTGGATTGGTAGATGTAAGTGCAGCATTAAGTTTTGTAAATGCTGAAGAAGGAACATTTCTAGTCCATAATAATGCATCATACAATAATATTAAAAAAATTTTAAAACCGGCACTTGAATCCATAAATTCAACATCTATAGGATTTGAGAAATTTGAGTTTCCAACAAAAATCATGCCAATGACAAGTTGGTTTGCAGGCCATTTACTTCCAGGAGAACACAGTAAAACAACTTTTACAATTGAGAATCCAACTGATAAACCAATTCAAATAGATATTAAACCTACAACAATATCTTTAATCAAAAATACTCAGTTTGATGGAACTACCAAAGTACGTCAACAAGATTCAATGCTTAACAAATCAGATGCATTCATTCCAAATTATATCAAATTATCTGATATCAAAGAACACAAAGAATTAGGTGAATTTTTTGATGAAAATTTAATCCCCACTGAATCCTCTTTGTTGATATTGAATCTAAATTTTCCATTTGATAATTTTATGAATAAAACAGATATTCTTTATGCAAACGATATGAAAATCTCTTCATTATATCTTTATGATTGGATTGATAAAAACAACGATACCAATATAGCTAGTAATGAATTATCTATGATTAATAGAGCTGGATCATGGGGAACTGTTCAAGAACTTAGAATTACTGAACCCAATGAACAATTCAAGGGAACTCCACTAGTTGGTGTATATCCTATTCCAACTAGATACTCTTACTATTTAGGTGACACAAAACAAAATTCAACTTCAATGGAGTATACATTGTCTGCAAGTTATTATCAAAAAGATAAATGGTCTATCATCTGGCCTGAAGCTGAAACAATTACTGTGCCGGCTAATGATACTATCAAAGTAGATATTTCTTTAGTTGTACCAAACGATTTGCAAACTGGTAATTACCAAGGTTTCATAACATTTGAAGGTAAAACACATACTGTTAATGCACCAGTCTCTTTTGTTGTAAAAAAAGAAATTGATCAAAAAGACTCACTTGTTTTAATTCAAGGAAAACAAAGCGATGATATCCTTTTTGGTAATGGCTATGTCAAAGGCGCATTTGATATGGCAAATAGATACATGGCAGGTGATTGGCGACAGTATTATTTTGATATTAAAGATGATTCGATAAATTCTGCAGCAATAGAATTATCTTGGAAAACTGATGACACAAACTTGTCCGTATTTGTTATGGATCCTAAAGGAAGAATAATTCAAACTAATATGCCATCAGGAGTGTTTGGTCATTTTCTTGGCTGGCCTTCACTTGATTGGTTAGGCAATTCTGTTTTCAGTCAAGGCGGTGGATTTTTCCCTGTCAAAAACAAAGATAACACTTCTACCATACTTTATGTTCCAATTAATCAAACAGGAACATACACTCTTTTAGCTCATTCTACATTGTTTGGTGGAAATTCAACTACTGAGCCAATTGTACTTGCAGCTAAATTTTCTAACATTTCTTCAGAGATTCAACA
>JANPCQ010000020.1:0-5180 GCA_031431055.1 Nitrosarchaeum sp. | reverse complement strand
CCCTGCCTTGAAACCGCAATGTGCTAAAATTTTTGGCTCATTTGAATTATTTTTTGGCCATGATCTGATTCTTGCTTCCATACTTTTAGCACGTCCCCTTGGATAGTATGCAGCGCTTCCTCTACGTGGTTGAGCGTATTTTCTATGTCCCATGGATAAATCGAAATCGTCTTCAACCGTCTAATAAACCATGTGAGATATGGTTAACTTGCTAAAATTGTTAGGTTAACGAACTATTTCAATTATGATCAAGGTCCTATCAAATTATTTGCAAAATTCCAAATAGTTATTCCCCCAATGATTATTCCTACTACACCTAACCCAATTGCTAAAATTAAGAAATTTCTTTTTTCAGCCATGTTTTTGTTTTAACCTATTCTGTGTGAATTAATTATTGATAATGTTCCTAGAATTGCTTCTTCCAAACGTACTGTTTCTGTTGCTTGATTTGGAAAAAAATTTAATGTTTTAGCATTTTGAACATTTTTCATTTTACCGCCAAGTATTTCATGTACTACTTTATCGGGTGAACAAAAAACTACCAAAATTGGAACATCTGAACCTAGGTATTTCGTTAGTTGTTCTTTTGTGGCTGTCTTTCCTTTCTTTGATGTGATAATTGTATTTCCTTGCCATTCAGTTAATAATGAAAATAGACTTGCTCTCTCTTTTACTGCAAATCCCCAATACATTGGAGCTTCACTCCTTTGAATTTCTTTAACTGAAAAATCAGGGTATCCTGTTTTAAACTGAACAGTTACTCTTTTCCCTACATCTTCTTTTCCAAAAAATGGTATCAACTCATTGATTCCAACGTCGACAAATCGTTTGCCTTTGATACTTACTACAACTCCTTCTCTTACATCTCCTGCGTTTATATTTTTAGGATTTGCTGGTGTTAAGTGACTAGGAATTTTCAATGGCAGTAAAACACCTGCAAATTTTAATTCGTTCATTTTTGGAAAAAGTCTTCTTCGTAAAAATTGAGGTGTTTCTAAATATTTTAAAATAGTTACAAGTAAATTTCCGTCTTCTTTGTAGTTTCCTTCTTGATATACATAGATAGTATCTATTTTAAAAATTGCACAAGCTCTAGCGAGAACGGATATTTTTCTAGTCTTATCCAGTTTTAAGGATTCATCAGATAATGCTGATTCTGGAATTGCAACAGATATTTTCAAAGTAATTTAATCACATATTCAGTTGTAAAATACTATTTCTTTTCATGAGGATATTTTTCTTTAGCTATTTTTGCGTATTTTGTTATTTGTTCATCTGATACTAATTCAAATAAACTTGTTTTTGATTTGATTTGCGCCATTCTAATATGACTGGTCCCTTCTTTATCGTCACTTGATAGATAAATTGCTGCAGATGCTAATGCTGATGCATCATCTAGAGATAATTCCTTCTTGTATGTTTTCTCTAGAAAATCAGTCACTTGATCTGAACCTGAACCAATTGCAATTGCATCATATGAAATGTAAGTTCCACTTGGATCTGTTAGGTAAAGCTGAGCATTATTGTTAACTACTCCACCTAAAATTAATGAAACTCCGAAAGGTCTTACTCCTGCATATTGTGTAAACTGTTGACATTGATCAGCTAAATGTTTTGCAATTGTTTCAACTTCCACTGCTTCATCATAAATCATCCTATTACTTTGAGAAAAAAATCTTGCATTATCTACTTGACTTCTAGCATCTGGGATGTATCCTGCAGCAGCTACTCCTACATGATCATCAATTTGAAATATTTTTTGAGCAATATCTGTTATCTGTAATTTTCTTGGTTTTTCTTCTACTGCAATTACAATCCCTTCTTTGGATTTTATTCCAACTGCAATTGTTCCTCTTCTTACAGTTTCAATGGCATATTCTACTTGGTAAAGTCTACCGTCTGGTGAAAATACCGTGATTGCTCTATCATAACCTTGTTGTGCAGGAAGCATTTGATTTCAGTGCTTTGAAAGTTTAATTAAAGCGTTACTTGCCTTTACTGAAATTTATGCATGATAATAGATCAGGCTCAATTTTCAAGTATTATCATAAATTATGGTGTTTTATTAAAAATCATTTTTGTTTTCTGATTAAATTAAATAGATGGTATGCTTTTTTCCATAAAAATTGTGCTTTAATCTAGTGTTTCATTTCAATAGAACAAAGTGTTTTCTTAATACAACACAAAAAATCCAAGAAAGTTTAATTTGAGTCTGACTATTTATACTGCCGTGAGATTTGAGATTCAATTTTCTGGTCATGAAAATATTAGATCAAACCATCAGAAAACAATTGAAATTACAAAAGAATCTCATCTTACTCCAAATGGGGATTGTATTATTGGAGTTAATGCCTCATCCAGTTGTGCTGATTTGCCGTCTTCATTAAAAAAAAAATTGCAAAATCCAAACTCAAAAGTATTATTTTTAATCAAAGTAGGTAAACATGAATTTAATGTTGAGGGCAGAGGTCATGAGAATCTCGTTCTTACTCATATGGAAGATATCGTAATTAGAAAAAGTGGTTTTATATGTCCAAGAACATTAGCTGTAAAATGCGATAAAGCATCTGATCTTATCCCTCGAGAGATGATATCGTTGCTACAAAACCCAAAAACTCAAGGTACCTTTACTATAATAATTGATTAAATCTGTGACGATTTTATATGAATATGTTTAATCTATAGCATGTGTTTGAAGACAAAAATTTTCATCATAATCCCATTGGCAGTATTTGGGGCACTGATTTTTGGATTTGCGATATATATGGAAATTTGTAAAAATTCTAGCTTAGCATTACTTGACTGCTAGCATCTTTCCATAGAATTACTCTTCATTTATTTCCTGTTTTAGTTAAATCTGATTCAGCAAGAATTTCTTAAACCATTAGTTTCTAATAATTTCATGCAAAAACCTGTAATTGAGTTACAAATATCCCAACAACCTACTGAATCTGAACTAAAAAAACTACGAGAGTATCTTAAGGAAATGCCCCTTGACGATATTCTCTCTGGTCTCAAGTTTGCCAAAAATCGATGGTCTGCAAAAGATGCTGGCACACTAAAAGTTGGAAGAAAAAGTATTATTCAAAAAGAAGTTCATTCTGTTACATCCGAGCAAGCTCAATGGAGATTAAAAAATTGGAAAATGATGATTGCCAATTATCGACGTAGAGGATACAGCTATCCCACAATATCTAGAATTAAAAAAATTTTAATTCAAAAAAGTAAAAAGAAAATAAAATAAAATTAGATCTTAAATTAAAACATCTGATGTTCTTCTCTGAACAATTTCATGTTTTAGATTGTCTGGAATGTCTGGTATTGCTGATTTTGTTTGTCCTGCAATTACTGAATGTGCTTCTTCAAGAATTGCTAGTGTATCTGCACTGGTAACACTTCCAGTATTCATCACATTACTTCCTTCAATTGAAGAGCCCATCATTACGTCTCCTAATATTTGTGATAAATCTTGCATAGATGATGTTGCTTCTGGCATTATTCCACTAAGTGATGGACTTAATCCCTTGATTATTGACATGCATGGACTAAGCGTTACTATAACATCTCCCAGTTCTGATACTGTATTGAGTCTTAATTGAATCTGTTCCATTGAGAGTTTTGCTCCACTTACCATATTTTTCATCTTTCTGACCTGAATCAGTTCATTTGCATATGCTTGAGCATATGCATTATTATGTGACTTTTGAGCATTAACCACCTTTTCAAAAATTCCGTCATGTTTCATTTGTAACTTTTCTGTAATTCCTTCTAATTTGCTAATTTGAAATTGTAATTTTTTTTGCGCCTCTTCAATTCTTGTTTTTAATGGAATATCTGGTTTTACTCTGCTCATTACTCTTTGAGAAATACTTTCGCCTTCTGCTTTATTCCATGAGTTACTTATCAAATCTTTATTTCCTCATTAATGATGTGAAATTTTGTTTTAAATGAATTTGTCACTAGCGTATGTGTAACCACAGTAACATGTGGGTTTGGTTACATGTTAACCAAAGGTAAATGTGTATATTTGAAATCCTGGAGTTTCTACAAATATTTCTAGAGTATGCTCTTCAGGCATATCTGTCTGGACAATGTTATACAATCCTGGTTCATGTACGTGTACTTGTCCATTAATTACATCTTTTCCAGATATTGATGGATTTACAGTTACACCATCAATGTTAATTCTTAAGTTTGCTTCACCATCAGTTACAATATTGACTTCTTTTCCGCTATATGGCAAAACAATAGAGCCTGAGTTGGAAACTAACTGCATACTTCCTTCCAAATTTTTCCACGTTCCATCAAGATAGAAATGATGTAATTGTGTTGATTCTGGTATAGAATATGTAACATCTTGGTTTGGTTTGAATCCTTCTGGATTTCCAAGTTGATTTCTTCCAGTGGCAAAATTATACCCAAAATACAATTCAGGTGTTCTAATCTGAGAATGCTCAAATTCTTTTATTTGTACTAATTCTTCATCTAGTGTCATTTCCATTCCAATAGAGTCAGATCTTTCTTTGAGTAATTTCTGAATTACTTTCTCAGTCTCTTGATATCCTCCTTCTCCAATGTGATCATATCTAATGTATCCTTCATGATCTACAATATACTTTCTTGGCCAGTAATTGTTTTCAAATGCATTCCATGTCTTCTTTTCATTATCAAGTACCACAGGATATTTTATGCCATATTTTGCTACAGCACTTTTTACATTTGTAATATCTTTTTCAAATTCAAATTCTGGAGAATGAATGCCAATTATCAACAAGCCTTCGTCCGCATACTTTTCATCCCACGATGTAATAAAAGGTAAAGTACGAATACAGTTGATACAGCTATAAGTCCAGAAATCATATAATACTACGCTTTGATCAATTTTTTCTTGTAATTCATCAGGGAGTGTGTTGATGTATTTTGATATTCCAACTAATTTTGGAGCTTTTTTGAATTCCGATTTATTTATTTTATTTCCATTAGTTACAATATTTGTTTGATTGTCTTCATTTTTAGATTCTAAAACTTGAGATTCTAATGACGATAAAAATAGGCTGAGTCCTATCACTACCGATACAATTACCATTCCTAAAATTAATGGAGTCTTTATTTCTGATGTCATATGATCATCCTAATAATACCAGCTCATTTAAAAGTGGAAAATTTGCAATGTATGCAAG
>JANPCQ010000019.1:0-3795 GCA_031431055.1 Nitrosarchaeum sp. | reverse complement strand
AGTATAAAATCAAAATTAGAAAGTCCAGACGTAATTAAAGATAGAGTACTTCGTATTTTAAATTCAAATTTTGTAAAAATGACTTTTCCTGTATTTAATGCGTTATTTGATGGGGCTTCCAATTATACTGGAAAAAAAGATCCTCAGTTAAGACAAGATATTGTGGAAGGTCATATTTTAGCCATTGATCTTAGTGAACCAATGGATAGAATTGTAGACAAAGATGAAGACTTGGAATACCTTGATGATTACAAACTAATGAATCCATATATTTTGAAATTAGCTCGAGATAAAATTTCTAAAGGTGGAGATGAAGTTCTAAAAGAATTTGAAGAAGGATTCAAAGATGCACGAATAGGTCAATATCTTGATGAGAAATTAAAATCAAAACCAACTAAGATTACAGAAGAAGAAATGAACCTATCTTACAAAAAATATCGATCTGTGATGGGAACAGCCGGAAGAAATATGGCTTTAGCAGAAAGACCTCTTGGAGAAATTTTCTATCTAGGGATGGCAAGAGCTGCTGAAGGTGTTGGGTGTGGAAATGAAATTGAAGACTCTATCAAAAATGGATTTGTGAAAATACCATCTTGGCCATTGTATTACACTTTATTATCCAATGATGTCAAAAAAGGATTTGAAATAACATTAGAAAAAAGTAATTTGTATCTACAAGATGCTCGTTTAGCACTTAAATTACTGCCTGAAGAATTTTCACATACAGAATTTTTAGAATTTTTGTTTTTGACTGTTGAACACTATAATCAATATTGGTATAATCAATTACAAAAAGCAAACAAATGGTCAGAGTTTGAATCTAAACTCCCAAAGTGATTGAATTGATGTGGTCTGAAAAATATAGGCCTCAGAATATTTCTGACATGCTTGGTAATGAAGAATCCAGATCTTCGATAATTGAATGGTTTACAAAATGGAAAAAAGGCACAAAGCCACTTCTGCTAGTTGGTCCACCTGGAATTGGAAAGACAACAATTGCATTTCTTACTGCAAAACAATTTGGATATGATATGATTGGCCTGAATGCAAGTGATGTGAGAAGTAAATCTCGACTTAATGAAATTCTTTCGCCTGTATTAGGCAATGTCAGCATTTTGGGGATTCCTATGATTTTCATTGACGAAGTTGATGGAATTCATGGTAGAGGGGATTATGGTGGTGCAGAAGCACTCATTGAAATCTTAAAGGAACCTACTGTACCTATCATACTCGCTGCAAATTCGGATATCTCCGATAAAATGAAAAGTATAAAAAAAGTTGTTAAAACTATATCTTTCAAGCCAATTCCTCCACGTCTTTTGAAAATATATCTTGAAAGTATTTTGAAAAAAGAAAATATAAAACTCAGTCCTGATTCTATGATAAAAGTAATTGATAGATCACACGGCGATATTCGTTCTATGATTAATTTGACACAATCCCTTGTTACAGGATTTAATCCTCAAACCGAAATGTCATTTGAAAACATAAATGTAGAAGATGGTGTTAATGCATTTTTTAAAGCAAATTCACTTGATGAAGCTAGAAGTGTTTTGTATTCTATACAAATTGATCCAAAATTAAAAATCGATGCTTTTTACTCTAGTATTATTACCAGTAATTTAGATAATAATACATTCGCAAAACTCTTGGAAATTATTTCTGAAGCTGATATACTTTATGGAAAAATTATGAAAACTCAAAATTGGCGATTACTACGTTATCTAAATGAAATTCTTATTGGGTTATATCAAAATGATGAGCGAATAAGATACGCACAATACAACCTTTCATGGCCACTTTTAAATCGTATTAGATGGGATGGGAAAAAAATCAAAGCACTGTCTTCTATTATGGCAAAAAATTTACATCTATCATCAAGTACATTTGTTACAATATGTTTTCCATATGTGTTATTTTGTATAAAAAATAAAAAATTAAAATTAGAATTAGAAGATACTTTTGATGATATTCTTGAAAAGGAGATTGAATCAATTCAATGAGCTGGAGAAAAATTCCAATGAAGTTTTCAGGTACTTGTATTGTTTGTAATAAAAAAATCGAAGTAAATGAAATTGGATTGTGGGCAAAAGGATTAGGGGTGAAACATGAAAAATGTGCCCAAATAAATGAACTTCAGTGTATCGTTTGTAGGGGTTCAGCTGGATGTTCACAATGTGAATTTCGAGATACTTGTGATATTCAAAGAGTTTCTCAGTTATGTATATGCAAAAAATGCAGCGAAGAGAAAAATTCTTTTGATTCTTATCTAAAATCAGTAAAAAAGAATTTTCTACTCTTGAATCTTAATTCATAAATTGATAGTTATTCAAAATCATCAAATTTGAATGTGTCTTTCAAATAATACATGCTTGTTTTAATAAATTCAAAAAAATTTAAACTAAATTAATATAGGAAGATTTCTTTTCTACAATATCGATGCATTTCGAGAAAATTGAAGAATATTCTAAGAGAAATAAAATATCATTACAAGGTGGAGGACAAGATAAAATCAAAGATCAGCATGATAAAGGTAAATTAACAGCTCGAGAGAGAATTGATCTTTTATTAGACGCTGGCACTTTTACTGAAATTGACCCACTTACAACTCATCATTATCATGAATATGATATGCAGAAAAAGAAATTCTACACTGATGGTGTTGTTGGTGGATATGGAACAGTAAATGGTAGACAAATCTTTGTCTTTGCTTATGATTTCACTGTACTTGGTGGCACACTAAGTCACATGGGAGCTAAAAAAATTACAAAACTTATGGATCATGCAGTTAAGATAGGCTGTCCTATAATTGGAATAATGGATTCAGGAGGCGCAAGAATTCAAGAAGGAATTATGAGTCTTGATGGATTTGCTGATATTTTTTATCATAATCAATTAGCTTCTGGTGTTATTCCACAAATCACTGCAAGTATTGGTCCATCAGCTGGAGGTGCTGTATATTCCCCCGCAATGACTGATTTTGTTATTATGGTTGAAAAAACAGGAACTATGTTTGTCACTGGACCTGATGTAGTAAAGACTGTTGTGGGAGAAGAAATTTCATTTGATGACTTGGGTGGCGCAATGACACATGGAATAAAAAGTGGCGTTGCACATTTTGTTGTAAAGAACGAATACGAATGTATCGATTGTATAAAAAAATTAATCTCTTTTCTTCCACAAAATAATGCAGAAGAACCACCAAAAATAAAAACTGATGACGATCCAAACAGACTTGATCATAATATAATCAATATCATCCCTGATAATCCTTTACAACCATATGACATGAAAGAAATTATTAGATCTGTTGTTGATAATCATGAATTCTTTGAGATTCATGAATTATTTGCACCAAATGTTGTTGTTGGTTATGGTAGATTAAATGGTAAAGTTATTGGTATTGTTGCTAACCAACCATTACATCTTGCTGGTGCACTTGATATTGACTCATCTAACATAGCGGCTAGATTCATTAGATTTTGTGATGCATTTAATATTCCAATTATTACATTTGTAGATACTCCTGGTTACATGCCAGGCTCTAATCAAGAGCATAATGGTATCATTAGACATGGTAGCAAACTACTCTACGCTTACTGTGAAGCCACTGTTCCTAGAATTACACTTGTAATAGGAAAAGCATATGGTGGTGCATACATCGCCATGGGAAGTAAAAATCTAAGAACTGATGTGAATTATGCATGGCCAACTGCACGATGTGCAGTATTAGGTGCTGAAGCAGCTGTAAAAATTATGTATAAAAAAGAATTATCTAGTGCAGATGATCCTGAA
>JANPCQ010000018.1:0-2434 GCA_031431055.1 Nitrosarchaeum sp. | reverse complement strand
AACTAAAGACGCCGGAACTATTGCTGGTCTTGATGTTGTAAGAATAATAAACGAACCAACAGCTGCATCTTTGGCATTTGGATTAGATAAAACAAAAGAAGACATGAAAATTCTTGTATTTGATTTTGGTGGAGGAACACTAGATGTTACAATAATGGAAATGGGCGGAGGTGTCTTTGAAGTAATGAGTACTTCTGGTGATACACAATTAGGTGGAACAGATATGGATAAAGTTGTAATTGATTATGTTCTTGATGAATTTAAGAAAAAAGAGGGAGTTGATCTCTCTAAAGATAGTACCGCAATGGCTCGAATTAGGGAGGCTGCAGAAAAAGCAAAGATTGAACTTTCAACAGTTATGGAAACTGACATTAATCTTCCTTTCATTTCTCATGATCCTTCATCAGGTTCAAAGAATCTTGAACTACGAATAACACGAGCAAAACTTGATGAATTAATTCGACCTATCATTCAACGATGCAAACCTTCTATAGAAAAAGCACTTGAAGATGCTAAACTATCAAAATCCGATATTAACAAAATTGTAATGGTTGGAGGACCAACAAGAATGCCATCAGTGAAAAAATTTGTTGGTGAAGTACTTGGAAAAGAACCTGAATCAGGTATAGATCCAATGGAAGCAGTGGCTATGGGTGCAGCAATTCAGGCAGGAATTATTGCTGGTGATGTAACTAGTGATATTGTATTACTTGATGTAACTCCATTAACATTAGGAATTGAGACTTTGGGTGGAGTAAGAGAACCATTAATTGAAAGAAATACAACAATACCCACATCAAAAAGTAAAGTTTTCACTACTGCAGCAGATAACCAAACAGCAGTAACAATCCATGTAGTCCAAGGAGAAAGACCCATGGCAACTGACAATGTTTCTTTAGGAAGTTTTAATCTTACAGATTTACCACCTGCTCCAAGGGGTATTCCTCAAATTGAGGTAAAATTTGATATTGATGCAAATGGAATAATCAATGTAGCTGCCAAAGATCTTGGCACAAAAAGGGAAGCAAAAATTACCATTTCATCTACTTCAAAATTATCAAAAGAAGAAATTGAAAAACTAAAAGAAGATGCTGAAAAATTCTCTGATGAAGATAAAAAGAAAAAAGAAAAAATTGATCTAAAAAATGAAGCTGAAAGTTTTATCTACACTGTTGAAAAACTTGTAAATCATGATCTTAAAGATAAAATCTCACAAGAACAGGGAATTAAAATTACTGATGCTGTAAAAGAAGTTAAGGAATCACTTGATAAGGAAATTGATGAACTTAAACCAAAACTTGATACTTTAAAATCACTAGTGAATGAAATTACAACCGAACTTTACAAAAATGTTGCATCACAATCTAGTTCAGATCAACAAAATGCTGGAGCAGATAATCAACAAGAACAAAATAATGCTCAGCAAAATTCCGAATCATCTTCAACTGATGAAGCTAAAAACTAACAAATTCAACAATTTATACATCAATTACAATTAAAGAATGATTTATGGCTGCAAAACGTGATTATTATGAGGTTTTAGGGGTTTCAAAAACATCCCCATCTAATGAAATCAAAGCACAATATAGGAAACTAGCGTTAAAATTTCATCCAGATCGTAACAAATCTGCTGAAGCTGGAGAACACTTTAAAGAAATTTCTGAGGCATATGGCGTTCTTTCGGATCCTGAAAAAAGAGAAGTTTACGATCAACATGGTCATGCTGGTGTAGATGGAAGATATAGCAATGATGATATTTTCCAAGGTGCACGTGATGACTTTAGTGATCTATTTGGAAGAAGTGGTGGATTTGATTCAATTTTTGAATCTATCTTTGGTAGAACAGGAGGTTCTAGTTATAGACAACAAAGAGGTTCTGATATTCTTTATGAAACTTCAGTAACTCTTGAAGATGTTCTTCATGGTAAAAAAATGGAAATCAATTTACAAAAAGAAATACGATGTGAAATCTGTAATGGTTCTGGATGTAAACCTGGTACAAAGAAGAATACTTGTTCAACATGTAATGGTCAAGGTCAGGTACGTAGAAGTAGAAGCATGGGATTTGCATCATTTGTTACAGTAGAGCCCTGTTCAACATGTAAGGGACAAGGCTCAATCATACAAACACCATGTAGCGAATGTAAAGGAAACGGTAAGAGAAAAGGTACCAAAAAAATATCATTTGATATTCCTTCAGGTGTAGATTCTGGAGATTATACTGTTTCAGAAGAAGGAAATGAAATACCTGGAGGAATAAATGGAGATTTAATTGTTAGAATTAGAGTTCAATCCCACCAAAAAGTCAAGAGAGATGGTATGGACATTTTTTATGATCACGACATATCTATGATTGATGCTGCTTTAGGTCATGAAATCATAGTTCCAACTTTGGATGGAACTGAAAAAATTAAAGTAGAATCTGGTAGTCAAC
>JANPCQ010000017.1:0-12997 GCA_031431055.1 Nitrosarchaeum sp. | reverse complement strand
TTTTTATCATTACCTATTAGTATCAATGAAATTCCTGTAATAAGAAACAAAATGGCTGCATGAGGTGCCATTGCATTGGATGTATTTTCAAAATTAAAATAAAGAAAAGGCAAGTTAAATGCATAACCTGCTAGTGCTATGCCGCTAATTATCACAACTGTAGTTCCAATACCACTTACTAATTTCCTCCATCTGGCAAAATCTACTTGTATTGACATTAATGCTATTACAATTATGGTAAAATTTACTAACGCTCCTAGAGATGGTCTACTTGGAGAACTGTTAATTGTAGAAATAAGATTGTCTTCAAATAACATCGACAAGCTAAGATTTGCGCCAATAACCACAGAGAATGTATTTACACTAAGAAACATAATTATGGTTAACCCTAAAATTGGTAACCCTATATGTCCAAATACAATTTTGCCTTTCATCATTTTTGTAACTAAAAAAAGCGAAATACCTGTACAAACAAATGAAAGTGCTGTGCCGAATTTCATTGTCACTTCTCCAAGCCAAAATGATTTTGGAGTATCTATATTAAATAACCAAGAAACTATAACTAGTGATCCTATAAATATAATTATACTTGCAAAAATATTTATGATTTTATATACTTCTATGTTTTTTATTTCTCGTTCACCAAATTCATGATTAGTGAATTCTCAGTGTAGTCAAAAATGACTCGCTGGTTTATTTCATGGAATATCTCTTGATGATAGAATTTAGAAAACATCGACCATTTCCAACCAAGATTATGTTGTATTACGATTTCCAAGTTTTGATTTTCTTCATATTCTTTGATGCTAAATCCTGATCTATGTGCTTTAGCTCGAATATTTTTCAACACGTTTTCAAGATTGTATTTCCCATACATGTACAGTATGGAATTTTTTCCGTTAGACTTGGCTGATTGCTCAGCAATTTCTGCAATAATTTTTTCATCAAGTACATCAATTAACTTTACTAAAGTTGTACGCTGTATTGGCATATATCCTGCTTTGACAGCATCTGCATCCCAGTCAATATAATTACACAATATTTGATTCATAAGCACATTAAGACTGGTTTTTTGTAAATCTGCGCGCGTTGATAATTTATCTAATATTGCAGAGTTTAATCGGAAGGTAACGCTATCACTTGATGTTTTTTTAGTTTTAATCAGATCATACCTTATGCATTCTTGCTGATATATTTTGTCATGTACTGCATGGCACTGCATGAAATTGTCTTATTCTTATAATAAAGTTGCAGAAAAAATCCTCCTTCTCTTATAGTAATTGTGCGTAAGAGGACCATGTCTACAATATGCATCGAATTTTCTGAAAAAGAGTCTATAGCCGTAAAAGAATATGCAATAATGTGTGGAGAATCACCATCTGCACTGATTTGTAAGGTTGTAATTCAAGAAATCACTTTTATGAAAAATAGAAGCGTGAAAGATCCTAAAATTTATGAATCTTATATGTTGATTCCTGAAAATATTTCATACGATGATGAAAAACGAATCATTGAAGCAAATTACAATAAAATTAGAAAAATTCTTGGCTGGAAAAAAATTAGCCTAGGTTGATATTGATATGAACAATCAAGCTATCTCACAAATAACTACAATAATAATTGATGATGATAAAGACATAACTGATGTATTTAGTGAGTATTTACAAATACATGGAATTACTACTCTTGGAATAGGTCATAACGGTAAATCTGCAATAGAACTCTATCAAAAGACCAAACCAGATATTGTCTTTTTGGATGTAATGATGTCAGATTACGACGGATTTTATGGTTTGGAGAAAATAAAACAATTTGATCCAAACGCTCGAGTTATTATGGTGACTGCTGATCTAACCCAAGGAACACATGATAGACTGATGTCCCTTGGTGCAAACATGATAATACACAAGCCATTTGAAATTGAAGAAATACTCATGATCATAAATAGAATTATTCGATTGGAGGTTGTAAATTGAAAACAGAACAAGTATTTGATCTGGAATCACAGCGAGTACTTCTTCAAGACATGAATTTTAGGTTAAAACAACAATTTCAAATAGAACGCCAAACCTTGCCAAAATTAGAGCAAGCAAGATCATACAATTCAAAAACAAATTCAACATATCAGAATACTCTAATATCTGGAAAGCATAGACGTCTTACAGTTTTAGGTGTTATAATTGCCATTCCTTTCTTATTGGTGTCAGTATTTTCTAGTGACTTGAATTCTAGTTTTGTAAATGATAACGATGCAATGAAAAGTGGATATGTAATTCAAAACCTCAAAGGGGATATAATAAACACGTTTCACAGTTGGAATGTTCCTCAGGAAAGAACATTGTATATCAATTTAGTAAATCCAAATGTCATAGACAATGATAAAGTCCAAATTATTAAGGATGCAATTTTATCTGAAAAAACGGTTTTACTTGATGATTCTCTATTTCACAAAGCAATGCCAGGCTCACAATCTACTTATTTTCTTGGATGGAGCGGTGCATTAAAACAAGCATCACAAACTCCAACAAAATTTACAATTCCTACTAGTTTTTCGATAAGTGAAAGTTCTACAAATGGAGACATTGCAATAATTCTTTCAACTTTGGAGAGCCCTGACGGGTATTCAGGTTTTACTAGATCTATTGTAGAAAACAATCAGATTCTCAAATCTACAATAACTATCTACAAGGCAGATCAACTAAGTTCTGCAGAATTGGAGACCATCATACGACATGAGTTTGGTCATGCAGTGGGTCTAATTCATTCCTCTAATCCATATGACTTGATGCATCCAACTATTGAAACTAATTATCCTTTTATTTCCAATTGTGATATTTCTGCAATAACTCATCTGTATGACGGTAATGCTAATGATAAGGCGGTATGTGAAATATGAATAAATTCAAAAAATTAAATAATGATTTTAAAAAAGTGCAACAATCACATTTCTTTATGCCATACGAGTTCATAAATAAAGCACAATCCTTTCAATTCGCCGAGTTTACTGCTTCTACTTTCTTTTCATCACATTATAACAAATTCACAATGGTGTACACAAAATGATGATACATGAATTAACTTCTCTTAATAGATTGCCCTATGAACAAGCTATAAAGATACTAAATGAAAATTCAGGTAGTGCAATAACAGATAAAAATGGCATCATAATATATGCAAACAAAAAATTCTGCGAATTATCGAAATATCATTTATCTGAGTTAATTGGCAAAAATCACAGAATTTTAAAGTCAGAATTTCACCCCCCAGAATTTTATCATAATATGTGGAATACAATTAGCCATGGTGAGATATGGAAGGGCAATGTAAAAAACAAGGCTAAGGATAATTCGTATTACTGGGTTAAGACGACAATATTTCCGATTATGAATAATGATGGAAAAATAACTGAATATGTCTCAATACGTGTTGATATTATAGAGAATATTAAAAAACAAGAGCAATTAAATAAATCACTTGACTTTCTTGCCAAGTCAAAATTTCTAACAAACATATATGAAAATTCACTAGGTCTTTTTAGAACTATAGACATTGACGGTAATATAATAGAATGCAACAAATCATATGCTGATATTTTGGGGTATACAAAAGATGAAATTATTGGTCAATCAATTTATGACCACTCCTCTGAAGAGTCTATTGCTGCAATGAGAAAAACATTCCAACAATGGAAAACCACAGGAAAAGTTACTGACTCTGAGATTTTTCTACGTAGAAAAGATGGCACAGCATTTCCTGTATTGTTAAGTGCAAACAATATTTATGATGATAAAGGAAATCTAATAGGCAGTAATACTATATTGCGAGATATTTCTGAGTTGTACTTACTTCGTAAACAGAAAGATGAACATGAAAAAATGATTGCATTTCAGTTAGAGACGTTACAAAAACTATCAAAGCAAAAAGATGAGTTTTTGACTATGATTACACATGAACTAAAGACACCACTTGTACCAATAATTGGTTATACTGATTTGTTGCTAACTCAGAAATTTGGAGAACTAACTGAAAAACAACAAAGTTCGTTGAATAGTATTCGTATAAATTCCAAGTCATTATTGCGATTAATATCTGATCTTCTTGACTTGCAGAAGCTTGAACTAGGCACATTCAAGTTTGAGAAAAACAATTTCATCTTGTCTGATATAATACAAGAATGTCTGACCCAAATAACCCCAGAATTTAATGATAAAAACATAGAGATAATACAAAATATTGAAACTGATTTGTATTGTTATTGCGACTCTGGCAGAATCAAACAGACATTACTTAACTTGTTTACAAATGCAATAGACTTTTGCCCAAAATCTACTGGACAAATTACAATTAGTCTAAAACGTGAAGAAAACACAGCAAGAATAATGATTAAAGACAATGGAATAGGTATTGTTGAATCAGAGTTATCAAAAATATTTACAAAATTCTATCAAATCAATTCATCACTTACTCGTGTACATGGTGGAACTGGACTAGGCTTATCAATATGCAAAGCAATCATAACTACTCATGACGGTCAAATCTTTGCAAAATCAAGTGGAAAGGATAAAGGTGCAGAAATTCACATCATTCTTCCGCTTGTAGATATTCCAAAAGCAAGTGAGTTATGTGAAGATAAAATATGTCATGTTTGTAACGAAAAGATGATTATGGATGAGGGAGATGTAACTTTGAATGCAAAGTGGTTCCATTGTAGGTGTTGGAATAGTTTACACAACAAAATACAACTTGGTTGAATGTGATTTGGTAGTACTTCCCATATTATCTGGTAGATGAACATTGCTTATTATATGAAAATTGGTAGTAAATATCAAGTATATTTTAACTGGATATTTGATCAAAATCACTCATAAAACACATACTCAGAACACAAGAATTGTATTTTGACAAAATAGCAGTAAAGATAGGAATTCAAAATGACAAATCCATAACACGGATTGAAACAATATGATGTAAGAGGTGATATTTATATAGAAATTAAGAGTAGTTACTATAGATACAAGATGAGTACAACTAAAGTAAAAAAAAGTGAATTGAATCCTGATCTAGAAAAAGTTTTGGAGAATGTAGAATCTGGAAAAGAATCACTTACAAAGTACAAAAATTTTGATGAATATATTAAGCACGCAAAGAAAGTCTTAGAAGATTAGTTTTGCGTCAAGTTGAAGTTCGTGATAATACCATAGATAAAAAATTAAAGAAATTCAAATCCGATAAATCAATAATTGATGGTTATTTCCGAGCTTTAGAGAATCTGAAAAATGTTCCAGATCCTACAACTATCGGAGAAAGAAAACATGGAAAATACAGATTTTGTTTTGCTGTACATATTACAAAAAGTCACAGCTTGATCTATCTCTATCTACGTGAGAAAGATTTGGTTCAGCTAATTGACCTAGATGATCATAAGACACTGTTTGGAAGAGACAATAGAGCATAAATTCAGTCTAAATAAACTCTAAATTATAACATTTCAATTAGCTATTTAATGAAATAATTTATAAATAAAAATAATTTATAAATTAATTCTTGGTTACTATTTTGTATGATTTTTCAAGTGTTACTTAACGAATTTCATCTCTTGGTTGAAGAATCTTAAAGAATCTTGCAAGATTTTATTTCTTGAATTGGAATTTAGATAAAATTGTGATCGCTTTTACAGTAATCTAAGATAAAATTATAAAAATTTAAAGATGCTTAGGCACGATAAAGTAATTTAGTTAATTCTATTCAATACGAAAGATTGCTTTAGTCATACGCATCTTGAGATCTAGACTCTTCAAGATATGCTCTTCTTTCTTCATTTACTTTTTCTTGATCAACTGTGATATCATCATCTACTATTACAATACCCATATCATCACTTTGTTCTTCTTTTAATTTTTTTACCTTTGATTTTGTTGCTTTTGCCTTTGATGTGGTTACTTTTACCTTTGATTTTGTTGTTTTTGCCTTTGATGTGGTTACTTTTACCTTTGATTTTGTTGCTTTTGCCTTTAATTTTGTTTTCTTTACTGCCTTTTTTTCAGCCATTAATGTCGAAAACCAAGAGGTGACCCTGTTTTTAAATATTATGCAGAATAACTTTTAAAAAAAGTAGAATCTAAGACGCATGTTTTGATAATTTATACATGTTAAATTAAGGAGCAGTATATTGTCTAATATAGGACATTTTTGAAAATTAATTAAATCAAACAAATTCTATCAATTCATAAATTTTGGAGGAATTTTCTCAGGACCATCATGAATTACATCATCAAGATAGAAAATACAGTGATGCTGATCACTAAAATCAAAAAAACTTTATGATGTTAATCGAGTAAATTTATCATATAGAATAGGTTAGAGGTATACAGATTTCTAAAGTGCGGAAATTATTTTTGAATTGAATATCTTAAAAAGTAAAAGATGCCAGCGGGGGGATTTGAACGCCCGACGGCCCGGTCTTCAGCCGAGTGCTCTCCCAGGCTGAGCTACGCTGGCACAACAAATTTGCTTTGACTTGAGGAATTAAAAGTTGTCTTTATTATCCAACATATCAAAAATAGGGAGATTATGAACCAATTCGTCTTTTGCGATTACATGGAATAACACACAAAAACTCATTTCAACATTTTTTACAATGAAAATTTAATCGTAGATTTTTCTTTCCATCAACTGTCATCTCTGCTATATGTTCAGTTTTTTCTAGTGTTTTCATCAAATAATTCTCACTTATTTTTAGACTTTCCAAATTATGTCTTTTTGACCACTTCTTTTATTTGATACACGTCCTAAAACAAAAAAAAGATCAGATAAACGATTAACGTATTTAATGCAGTTATTGTTGATCTTTTCTTGATCACTTAACAGTACGATGTATGTTTCAGCTCTTCGAATGATTGTTCTAACGTGATGAAGTTGAGATGCGACAATATTACCCCCCGGCAAGATAAAATTTGTTAACTGAGATAACTCTTTTTCGTATTTATCAATATTTTCTTCTAACTTATCTATCATATGTGATGATACTCGGTTTTTTTCATCATCTAAATTTGGATTTGAAAGATCAGCACCAACTACAAACAATTCGTTTTGAATTAGATTTAACAATACAACAATGTCTTCATCTAATTCATAAGACAACACAATTCCCAATACAGCATTTGCTTCATCAATTGTACCATAAGCAGTTATTCTTGGATGTGATTTTGACACCCTAGAATTGCCTTGTAAACCTGTGGTTCCATCATCTCCTGTCTTTGTATAAATTTTCAATACTGTATAAAAAATACCTTAACTATTATGTTGTTCGAATTATTTATTACCATTTAATTACAAATAGAATTATTGTCTAAAGATATTTTTACATATTGTAATTCAAAACTTGAAAATAATCATAAATCAACCAAACAGAATAATAATCATTATAAATCTGAATTAGAATGCAACATCCAGAAAATTTTACAAACTTGATTTTGGATTTTTTTTATACAACTGCAAATCTAAAAAAAATTCCACGACAGGGCTGGATTGATAAATTATCCATAGATAAACCAGAATCTGTTGCAGACCATATATTTTCTATGGCAATAATTGGAATGATCTTCTCAGATTTAGAAAATCATAATACTGAAAAAATTTTAAAAATTATTCTTTTGCATGATTTAGCAGAATCAATAACAGGTGATATGACACCTGAACAAATTTCTAAAGATGAAAAAACCGTATTGGAAAACAATACAATAAAAAAAATTCTAAGTGATTTGCCTCCAGCACTTCAAAAACAATACAGTGTTCTTTGGGATGAATACCAATCCAATAATACTAAAGAAGCAAAAATAGTTCATCAATTAGATAGATTGGAAATGGCAATACAGGCAAAAATTTATTCTAATGAAGGGCATTCTAAAGAAAAATTGCAGACTTTTTACAATTCTGCAAGAAACGAAATAAAGGATCCAAAATTATTAGAATTATTTAGAAAAATACTAGAGAAATAATAATCATGTCTGAAAAAAGTAAAGATGAATTAATTGAAGCACAAAAACAAGTTATTGGAATACTTTTTGAAGTTATAAAAAGATTACAAGCAAATAACGACTTGGATGAAGAATATTTCCAAATAATTTCTTCAGATAACAAAACAAAAAATCAAAGGCGGATAAAAATACTAGATGAGAGAAAGGAAAACGCAAAGATAGTTGGAAGACTCTTAAAACATTTAGAAATTTAATTTTCACAACATGAATCTTAATCATCTGAAATAATTTTCAGTCTTGCTGTTTGTTCATATTTATCTTGAATGTAATGAGAGAGATTTATCACTCTAATTCGTGATGCCTTGTTTGACCAACTACCTTCATTTTCAAACCATGATTCAATGTCATCTACATCGTATCGTTCGCCACTTTTGAGAATGTTTCTAAAAATAGATTTGATCTCTTCTATTTCTTGTTCTTTTAGATTGTTTTTATCTTCAATAATTGTAGTGATTTCATTTAGTTTTATTATCACATTATTTGTAAGGGGCATGTTTTTATCATATTTGGAAGATATAACAGTCTTTTGAGATATTGTTTTTATAACAATCATATCTTCTTTGAGTCGTGCAATATTTTCAGGCTTTAAAAACAGGACAAAAAAGAGTTGCAAGTGCAAGAGAATACCTAAACCAATTAACCAATGGAAAGGCAATGCCTGCACTTGCATTAAGAGACAACAAATCAAATGTGTGGGAACCAGTAGGAGAAGAAAACCTTTATGCGTTTGTTGATGAATCAGCAGGATTTGTTTTAACCGATAATAGTGGATACATACTTGCACTAGTTGATAAAAATGGTATTTCTAAAACAATTGTTCAAGGAGTGACAAAGGAACAAAAAGAAACACTTGAACATTCATTTCAAAAAGATAATATTTTAGAATACAAAGGTAAAGTAATACTTCCGGTATAGTCAAATTGACAATTTTTTACAAGTAATAGTCAAAAAAAATCAGCGTAAAGCTTTTGTTATCATCATATTTAGAATAATAAATGGCAAAATTTTCTCAAGAGATTGAAGTTAGCGGTCATCTTATTGATTCATCTATTCTCACAAAAATATTTGATAAAATCATGGATCTGCATGGTGAATTTCAAGTAGAAGAAATCAGTATAGGAAAAAAGAAAAGAGAGCCATCATACGCACGATTATCAGTTACTGGGAAGAATCAAAAACACCTAGATGAAATTTTAGAAACAATTTATCGTGAAGGAGCAGTCTCAAAAATACAAAAAGGAATTTTGCTGAAAAATTCGCCAAAAGACATGGTGATGCCTGATAATTTTTACAGTACTACCAATAATCATACCAAGGTTTTCCATAATGAAAAATGGGTTCAAGTTGAAAATATGATGATGGACAAATGTATTGTAGTCAAAGACAACAGAGCATTTTGTGTACCTGTAAGAGACATAAGAAAAGGAGACAAAATAATAGTTGGAGAGGGTGGAATTAAGATCACTCCACCTGAACGTCCAAGAGAGGGAGTAAACGTCTTTGAATTTATGGGAAGTTCAAGCTCCAGTGAACGACCAACTCAACACATTGCAAAAAAAGTGGCAGAAGACATCTATAAAACAAAAAAGAGGGGCGGAAAAATAATAATTGTAGGTGGTCCTGCTATAGTCCACACTGGTGCAGCAGATGCGGTTGCAGATTTGATAAAATTAGGATTTATTGATGGAGTTTTGGCAGGAAATGCACTGGCAGTTCATGATATAGAATATGCCACATTGGGAACGTCACTTGGAATGAATGTTAATGATGCAACTTTGGCATATCGTGGATATCGGAATCATATGGAAACAATAAACGCGGTTTTTCGTGCTGGTTCCATTGCAAATATGGTTAAAACAAAAAAACTAACACGTGGAATAATGTATCAATGTGTAAAAAATAAAATTCCATTTGTATTGGCAGGTTCTATTCGTGACGATGGGCCATTACCAGATGTAATTACAGATGTAGCAGAAGCCCAAAGAGAATATAAAAAAATTCTCAAGGATGCAGATATGGTAATCATGATTTCTACAATGTTGCATTCTATTGCAACTGGAAACATGTTGCCTGCAAATGTCAAAGTTATAGTAGTAGATATCAATCAGCCAACGGTTACCAAGCTTATGGATAGAGGAACATGGCAAGCATTGGGCATAGTGACCGATGTCGGTGCCTTTTTACCAATGGTGCTACAAGAAATCAAAAAACAGAAAAAATAGACTATGGAGTCAATCTTGGATGTTGGATATGCATTCCGTCTCCATCTATACCCAGGGGATGAATTTGCTCACTATGTTTAATGCCACGCATTTTAGTAACTTGAATTGTTCTTTCCATAGTATCTTCTTTTCTAGTGTATCTAAGATGAATAATTCCAGAAGTAACAAACCATTCCAAAGGAATCTCGTTGTTTTCAGAATATTCTGATATTATCAGTGGTGTCACTCCATAATTTTCCAGTGCTTGAATCATTCCCTGTAGTCCTTGTCTCATGTAAAATTTATCAGAATATTGCATTGCTAAAATTGTAATAGAATCAATTACCGCTCTTTTTGCTTCTACTCTTTTAATGCTGCTTAATAGTAATTTTGTCAAATGCTCAAATGGTATCTGTTCTCCTCTGTACAAAGAATTATCTCGTTCAATTAGATCATCTTGGATTTTAAATGGTCTTGCATCAATCATTATGATTTTGTCTTTACTAATTAGATCATCAAAATCCCAACCAAATGACTTGCAGTCATTTTTTATCTCATCAATATTTTGTGATAATGTGATGTATACCCCTGATTCATCAAAGTCCTTGGCACCAGAGTATAGAAATTGTAACCCAAATGTTGTTTTTCCACTACCAGGAGGGCCTGAGATTATGACTGAACGATTTTTTTTCAATCCACCAGATATGATGGAATCTAATCCAGGTATGCCTGTTTTAACTTTGGAGTATGTGAAATCCATATCTACATAGAAAAAGGGTAATTTTGCATATAAAGAGAGAGAACAGTTTGATTCTTACAAGTAATATTTTCTTAAATTATTACAGGTGAATATTCTTTGAATTTACCCAGAGAGACTCAAAGAGCAACTTCATTGAATATGTCATGGATTTGGAGTTTGTCCACATTGCAAATGGTTCTGTAGACGAATTTGCATTTTTTGTAAAGAATAACAATTCAGAATTATCTTTTAGAATAAAACACAAGTGGTTTTGTATGTCCTTGTTTAGTTTTTTAATATTCTTTCTTTCCAAATTATCAAAAATGTATGTAGTTTTTTCAGAGCATGCACTTAGCAATCTAAATTGCTGTTTTGATTTTACAAATGACTCCAAGAATTCACCATGGTATAATTTGATATAATCTTTTTCAGAACCAAGTATCAAAAATTCATCTTTAAAGTTGTCAGTCATTTCAGTAATTTTTGATTGGATTTGATTTGCACCTTGTAGCATTTGGAATTTTTCTTCAACCTCATCATGTAGGGAGTCAAAAGTTGGAATCTTGTTCCACAATTCAGATAATCCTTTTTCCATATGTTCAAGTGATTTTACTCGTTCTTTTTCAGAATTGACTAGAATCCATATTGCCTTGTTTAATGGCAATGCAGTAAATTGGATAGGATGCTGAAATGTAGCTGAAACAATTCCTTTGTTTTGTAATGCTGAAAGTAAATGATATGTTTCAGTTCTAGGTAATTTGAGGGCCTTGCATACCTCAGGTGCAGTCTTTGCGCCATACTTTCCAAGATAGATAAACACCTTACTTTGATTAGATGTTAATCCATATTGCAAAAGTTCTACTTGGATTTTTTCTATGGATAATTTGTACTCGTACATTTGAGTATCTGAAGTAGAGTCAAATATTGAAGTCTGAGTTGTTTTGATTGTCATGTTTTTTCTGGATCCTCAATAAGAAATGACTAGGCTATATGATGAGGTAGCTAAGAAGATTTGATCGGATCGATCACATTTCTTACTTTCTTTAAATATAGAATTATTATAAATTATTGAATTATTTAGCATAAAAATTCACCATACACATGATTTTAGTATGTTTTTTTGAGAAATAGTCATATATTATAGTAGATCGATTTGAAGGAAAAATTTAATTAAATTAATCTCAGGCACAAGAAATTGCTAGCCTGAAAGTAATTTTGAAAACATGAAATATTATTGTGTTACATGCAGAACATAAAATATTCAAAAATAGAGAGAAAAACGATTTGGTTGAATCGATATTAAATTACAACATAATTGGGATTGGATTAGCCCTTGCCATGTTGATAATAGGTTCTGTAATAGATATTTGGAAAAGAGAAATTCATGATTATTATTGGCTTGCATTTGGAAGTGTTGGATTTTTATTAATTTTCATAAATTCAGATATTTTACCGTATTTACTTAATATTGGAATAGCATTAATCATAGCCCCATTTGTGATTTTTATTTGGAGAATTGGATTGTTTGGAGGAGCAGATGCATTTGCGTTGATTGCATTGGCAGTAATTGCACCAATGGCTACATTTTCTGAAAATCCAGTGACCCCGGTTACATCACTATCTAACACTGTAATTTTATTTGTAATACCATTTTGTGTCAATATTTTTAGAAATTTAATATCCATTGCAAGACATGAAAATATTTTTGAAGGATTTGAAGAAAGTAAATTTAAAAAAATATGTGCCATGTTGATTGGTTATAGAGCAAAAAATCCAAAATTTTGTTTCGCCATTGAAAAAACCGAGAAAGGCAAGAAGAAGATAAGTTTAGCAACACATCATGCAGAAAACGAAGAATACTGTACAAGCCCTAACACGTGGATTACCCCTGGAATACCGTACTTGTTATTAATTACCGGTGGGTTTATCCTGCAATTATTATATGGCGATATTTTGTTGAGTTTCTTTGTAAGCTAATTCTTAACAGTTGTAATTGAACTTGAAGATGCATTATGAAATAG
>JANPCQ010000016.1:0-5035 GCA_031431055.1 Nitrosarchaeum sp. | reverse complement strand
CCACCTATTGCAAGAATTCCATCTGATGTGAAAAACCACCTATATCTTTCATACCAATTCTTTTTTCTAATTTCTGTAAATGAAACTGAATCTTTTTCTGTTTCAGCTTTATTTTGTAACTTTACTAATTTTTTCTGCGTGTTAATTTTAATTTGTTCAATTGACTTTATTGCACCTGATTTTCGTTTTGCTTCATTAAATAATACCGATGCAATTGATTGTAATGGAGACTGTGAGTTTATCTTTATTTTTTCATCATCAACTATGATAAGTGTAATTCCTTTCTCTTTAGTCAATTTAGAATTATGAGTTGCCAAAATTTCCAGAGTCCTTGAATCTTCAATCGATGTAATACCTTTTGAGATCATCTCAAAAAGTGAATTTGCAACATTAGTTATGTGATTTGATTTTTCTTTTACTGTCTCTACTGCTTTTTCTTGTTCTGCTAACTGATTTTCAAGTTCTTTTATTTTCTTATCAGAGCCACCTGTTTGAATTGATTTGCCTATCTCTACAAGATTTTCTGTAAAAACAGTATCTAAACCTTCGATGAAGCTATTGACAACAGTACAATTGTCATCTATTTTTCCTAATCTGACAGGAATAATTTCTGGTTTTTCATTTCTAATAATTACTGGTTCATGTTTGCCTGTAATGACATTTGTAACAATGTTTTTTGTAGTATCATATAGTTTCTTTATCTGTTCAGATGTAAGATTATTTCCTGTACATTTTGTATCTATATTGGATATTTCAAATATACCTTCTACATATTTTTTTGGCAATCCCAATGTTCGTCCAAGCCATTTTGCTGCAGCTAAATCTGATGTCTTTAGTTCTTCAAAGTCTGACTCTGTTACCTTGATTACATCCAAACCATTCAGAGGTGGTGGTGTATACACCAAACCCACACCAAGCTTTCTGTGTCTTACATCAATAGAATGCTGCAATGCAAGAATCTTCATCTCATTATTACAGAGCAAAATATTTCCTTCACCAAAAAATTCACCAACAAGTACAAACTCTTTATCAAATCCAGCAAAAGTAAAGTACGCAATTCTTTCTGATGCTATTTGCTCTATTTTTTTTAGTTTTAATCGTAATAGATCACTTCGTAATCTTTTTAGTAATCTGTTTGGCTCCATTTGCTCAATTTTTACGGATGTTAACCAAACACCAGACGTAGATACCATCATAAAGATATCTGGCTTTTCAGTATGATGAAGTTTGAATAATATACTGTCTTTTGTCACACCATAGATGTTACTTACATAGTAATCCTGTGCTGTCTCTGAAATTTGATTCACTAAATAACAAAGTTCTATTCCTGCAAGAGTCACAACAATCTATCCTGTATCCGAAATTATACTCTTACTCTATTTTATGCTCATTTTATGACCAAAGATTTTAAACAAGGCTAAGTGGAGTCAACCTAGAAATTTACTTGGCAAAATTCAAAAAAAAGAAATCTGAACCTACACCTGATCCTAAAGATCCTAAAAAAGAGTCAATTAAAGAGGAAAATAACGAAATTCCAGATACAGAATCAAATAATTCTGAAACTACAGAACCTATAGTAAATCAAGCAGAAAAAACTGAAAAAGACAAAAAATTAGACAAGCTGTTTTGGTTAAGGGTTGGCATTGCAGTAATTGCTGGTACTCTTGCAACTTTTCTCTTTGAAGATATTCAGGGAGAAGAGAGAAGATGGGCATCAATTGTATTTATGATTATTATTTTCATCATAACTATATTCATTGCAAAATCAATGAAGATACAATTACCATCATCTGATAGAAAAAAGATTGTAACACAAGGCATAGGAAGTTATATTTTCCTATACTTGTTTGTCTGGATTCTAACGTATACTATTGTACATGCAGGTACTGTCTCAACTGGTATTCCCTCTCCAATATCATAACAAATGTTGGTTTATGTGGAATTATAAAACACCAGGAATTCCTGATGATGCTTTTGAACGTTCTGAGAATGTACCAATAACAAAAGAAGAAGTGCGAGTTATTCAAATTAGTAAAGCAAGACTTTGTCCAGGGTATACGGTATATGATATTGGATGTGGAAGCGGTTCAATATCAATTGAAGCTGCAATTCAAATCGAATCAGGCAAAGTAATTGCAATAGACTATGACCCTAATGCAATTGAATTAACAAAAAAAAATATTGAAAAATTTGGGTTGACAAATATTTCTGTAATTATTGGCAATGCAAAAGAAAAGATACCAACACTTGATTTAGCTGATGCCATATTTATCGGAGGAACTGGAGGTGATACTGAAGAAATTGTCAAGCTATGTCAAAATAAACTCAAATCTGGAGGAAGAATTGTTATCGGAATCATCTTAATTGAGACTTTATACTCTGTCTTGCAAGTCCTTGAAAAATTACAATTTGATTCAGTAGATATTACACAAGTAACCATCTCTAAGAGCAGAAAGACCTCAACAGGTACCATGATGCTTGCCCGAAACCCAGTCACAATAATTTCTGCAACAAAAATTTAATCTAGATTTTTAATTGGGAATAAAACACTATTTTTCATGCCTGAATTAATCGGAATAGGTGTAGGTCCTGGCGATCCTGAATTGCTTACAGTAAAGGCTGCAAAGGCAATACAAAATGCTGATACTATAATGTGTCCTACTGCAGATGAGGATAAGCCAAGCATTGCATTCTCTATTGTATCTTCATTAATTGACAAATCAAAAAATCAAGAGATCATAAAATTGATCTTTCCAATGACAAAAGACAAAGACATACTTCAAGCAACATGGAAAAAAAACGCAAAGATTATGGCTGATAAAGTTTTAACAGGAAAAAATGTTGTCTATCTTACAATAGGTGATCCATATTTGTATAGCACTTGGATTTACATGCATAAAGACATACAACTAAATCATCCAGAAATTAAAATTAGTGTAATTCCAGGAATTGTTTCCATGTTTACTTTTGCAGCCAAAGTCGGTATAAGCATTGCAGAAGGCGCAGAAAAAGTTGCAATAATTCCATCATGTTATGATTTGAGTACAGTAAAGGAAATTGCAAAACATTCTGATACAATGGTTTTTTTAAAAGACGGCAGATATTTTGATAAAGTAATTGACTTGCTAAGAGAATCTGGGTTTCCTGATAATTCTATTTTTGCAATTGGACAAGATCTTGGAACAGAAAACGAAATTATTAGAAAACTTACACTAGGGGAAGTAAATGATGGAACACTAACTACAAAATATTTTTCAATCTTGGTGGTAAAGCGTGTCTGAAGTTTATTTTGTCGGATGCGGTCCAGGTGATCCAGAACTAATTACAATCAAGGCTAAAAAATTAATCCAAAAAGCAGACATTGTAGTTTACTCAGGATCTCTAATTCCACCTCCAATTCTAAAATTATGCAAAAAAGGTGAACTATACGATGCATCTGGTTTAGTCAGAGAAGAAATATTTGATTTGCTTTATAAAAACGCAAAAAGTGACAAGCTAGTTGTCAGATTACATGATGGTGATCCATCAATTTATGGAGCAATAAAAGAGCAAATAGATAATCTTGAAAAAAATGGAATTGAGTCTATCGTAGTTCCTGGAATTACTGCATTTTTAGCCTCAGCTGCTGCACTAGGAATTCAACTTACACTTCCCGGTGTAACTCAAACCATTATTGTAACTAGAGCAGAATCTAGAACCAAAGTACCAAAGAGAGAGAAAATTTCCGAGCTTGCAAAACATAATGCAACTTTGATTTTCTATCTTAGTGTTCATTTGCTTTCTAATATTGTAAAAGAAGCAATTGCAGGTGGATACAAAAAATCTACACCTATTGCTGTAGTGTATAGAGCAAGCTGGGATGATCAAAAAATTATCAAAGGCACACTAGATGACATTGTAAAAAAAGTAAGAGATGAAAAAATAACACGAACTGCAATTGTAATTATTAGTGATGTTATTGATCCAAAAACTTATGAGTATTCAAAACTATATGACAAGAAATTTAGCCATGGATACAGAAAGGCAAAAGTCAAGTAGACAAGTAATTTACTTTATTTCTTATTCCAAGTCTATGTAGATTCTTTTCAAAATTTTTTACATTACCAGATGTAAAAATCTTAATTGTATTTTTCTTTGATTCTTTTTTAATATTTGCAAGAACTTTACGTGCTACAATATCTGCAGGATCAACAAATTTTACCTGAGGAAATTCTGAGATTAATAATGATTTTAAAAATGACAAGTGTGTACTTGATAAAGTAGCCACATCTATCTTATTTGTAAAAACATTACAAAGAGTTTTTCTGATAATTTTTTTGCAGTACACTTTATCTGTAACAAACTTATTTGATTCTACAAGCTCTACCAATTCAGATGAGTTTACTTTGTAAATTCTGTCTTTTGGAAAGTTGAATTTTTTTATGTAACTGGAAAGACTTTTACTTTTAATTGTAGTTTGTGTTGCAAGTATTATAATATTTTTTGTCTTGGATAGTGTCATAGCTTCCCTTATTGGTGGCTTTACTCCAATTACTTTTTTGTTTGCAATTTTTACCATCAAACTTGGGGTGTTTGATGCCATTACTATAACATCTGGGGAAAATTTTTCTTCTAATAGTTTTATTGTTTGTCTGATTATTATCTCTAATTGTTTTTTTGATTTTTTTCCATATGGAAAATTTTTCTGGTCGGCAAAATAGATAATCTCTGATTTGCAAATCTTTTGTATTGCTTTAATTATTGATAATGAGCCTAGTCCAGAATCAAAAACTGCTATCTTTACCATGATTTGTTGAATTTACATCTAGAATTTAGTTTGTTAGCTAAATTTACTCTAAAGTTTATCTAAATTTACTCTGTCCATTAAGAGCTAATTTCTAAATCACCTGATATGCCAAACTTCGATAAGACTTGGGCTCGACAAGAGTCACCAGGTGTAACCGACAAACTCCGTGAGACAATAAAACCTCAAGGTGCATTAAAACCACGAATCCAAACCGCAGTAAACAAACTACAAGTCCAGATAACAAAAATG
>JANPCQ010000015.1:0-3804 GCA_031431055.1 Nitrosarchaeum sp. | reverse complement strand
TCTACTTCCCAAGGCTCTTTTCCATACAGTTTAAAATGATCATCAATCTCAAGTGGGATTTCACGTTTCTTTCCCAATGATTTGTATATGTAAAACAACTATACATAGATTATCGGAGATTAAATTATGAAAATCGAATGTGGATGTCACTGCATCAAATGTAGAAGTATGAATCTTGAATCAAATAGAGTTGGACAAATTGAGAAAGATGGATATTTTGATATGCATCATACATGCAATGAGTGTAATACACATTTTGATCATTTGGAAGGAGAGATTTTTGATAATTGTGAAAAATGCCAGTACAATACTAGTTAGATACTAAAGCATTTTGTACAAAATAATGTGCTCTGTTTTCTTTTGAGTTTTTTAAAATTTCTCTGTTAGATGCCATTTTTGCTAAAGCTTTTGATACATCTAAAGGACTAGCACTCCAACCGTATTCTCTTAGTTGTTGAACAGTTTCTGTTACTGTTCTTGGGGAATCAAAGAATTTACTGGTTTCTAATATTCTCAATTTTGTTTTAATTTCATGAGAACCAATTGGTTTTGGCTCATTAAATTCTGGTTCATATGCTTCTGCATCATCCAAATACTCTAGACCATATTGGTTAGATTGTATTGATTCTTTTGATTTTGTAATTTCTTCATTTTTATTTTCATAGATAGTTTTTGCTTGATTTGCGTGTATGTAATTTGAAATATTTGCAATAATTTCACCTAAAGTTTGATTATCAACGTAGAAATCTCTAGAGTCAACCTCAATTTCATTCTCACCAAGCTTGAGTTTTATTCTAGCCATACTCATAAATCGCAAGGTTTTGATTTATTCTGCTAGCTCTAATGAGCTTTAAGATTAGATCAAAACTTTTACACACATAAATTGGATTTTTTTCCTATTGAGTTAAAAAGCAATTTTGAGATATTATGGTATGAGAACTTCGGTTAAGGGAATAATCATAATATTTGTTATAGGAATGAGTCTTTTTGGATATTCTCAATATGCATCAGCCTCACAAATAGGCGTGACAATTACACAGAGTCATCTACTTGAGAAGAACGAAAAGGGCTCAATGTATAATGTTGAGCTAGAATTTAGCAATCCCTCATTGTTGGTTTTGACAGCAGGTAAAACAGAGTTTTTTGTAATAGCAAATGATGAAATGATTGGAAAAGGAGATCTAGAATCATTTGTACTTCCAGCATTAGGAAGCACTTCAGTGAGTGGTACTTTTCTAAGAGATCCCAATGTAGATTCGCAAGTCTCAACAGTAAAGATAAGTGGAGTTACAAAGTATAATGTAATTTTTACATCTATTGATGTACCTTTTGTATTTTATCCAACAGAAGAACAGGCAAGAGAATTTATACATCAAAATTAGTTTTTTAAAGAATGTTAACTGTTTTTGGTTCAACTGCATTAGATACTATTAGAACTCCAAAAAAAACATTAAAAGATGTTCTAGGTGGAGCTGCAACGTTTGCAGCTATATCAGCAAGTAACTTTGTAGATACTGGATTAATAGCAGTAGTAGGAAAAGATTTTCCTAATGAGTATTATAAAATTTTATCAAAATATCTTGATTTACAAGGATTGGTAGTAAAAGATGGGAAAACTTTTCGTTATGATGGAAGTTATGATAAAACACTTAGTTCCAGAGAAACTTTGAAAACTGAGCTTAATGTACTTGCAGATTTCAAGCCAACAGTTCCTGAAGAATATAGAAAATCACAATTTGTGTATTTAGCAAATAATGATCCTGATCAAAATTCTACTCTTATCAAAGAATTTGACAAAGTAAAATTTTCAATGTGTGATACTATTGAGTTTTGGATATCTACAAAACGAGAATCAGTAATTAAGATGATTAAAGCTGTAGATGCAGTTGTAATAAACGATGAAGAAGCTAAATTACTAACAAAAGAATTCAATTTGGTCAAATGTGCAAAAAAGATGATGGGGTGGGGTGCAAAATATGTAATTATCAAAAAAGGTGAGCATGGATCAATGATGTTTTTTGATGATGTGATATTTCCATCTGTAGGATTTTCATTGGAAGATGTAGTGGATCCCACGGGTGCAGGAGATTCTTTTGCAGGTGCCATGATAGGATATTTAGCTAGTAAAAATTCAGTCAATCTATCAGATATTAAAAAAGCTGTAGTCTATGGAAATGTTTTAGGTTCTTTTGCTGTTGAGAAATATGGATTAGATGGGTTACTCCAAATTAAAAAAACAGATATTACAAAACGAGTTAAACTATATGAGAAAATGATCCGTTTCTAAAAAGATTTAAGTTTGATTATTTCCGCAGATCAATTGAATACTCATAAGATATGTCTGAAAAAATAGAAGATCGTTTAGAAACTATATTCAAACTACAAAAAGGTCTATCAGAAATGATGGACCTAGATAGATATCCAAAAGATTCTGAAGGACGAATTTCTGCGTTATGTACTGCAATTATGCATGAAGCGGTAGAACTACAAAGAACTACAAATTGGAAGTGGTGGAAAACTCCAATTCCATTTAATGTATCTGAAGCAAGAGAAGAATTAATTGATATATGGCATTTTGTGATTCAGGCATCATTAGAGCTAAAGCTGACTCCAGATGATATTCTTGAGGAATATAAGAAGAAAAATGAGATCAATAGGGAAAGACAAAGAATAGGATACTAGATTACAAATTTTTTAATTGTATCAAAATTTGTTTCATTTATTATATTTACAAGATTAATTTCATTTTGGAAATAGTTTATTTCTGATTTAGTTACAGTAAGAAATGGATCAGGACTAGTTGAATTGATTATTTTTCCATAATTATCAATTCCATTTTTATGTAATTCAAATAAAGAATGACCAGCTTTATGACCCAAAACTTCTTTGCCACAGATTATAATGGTTTTAATTTTTTTATTTTGATTAACATATTTAATTATAGAATCAATTCCTTTGTTTTCAGAAAGTAACCTACCAACAATTGAAATATGATTCAAAAGTTCAGAATTTGAAATTTTTTTAAGCAGATCCATACTTGAAAGCGTACAAATCGCTATAGAAGAATCAGTATTTCCTAGGTATGATTCTTCATGAATTGGTAATATGACCTTGCATAATTCTCCAATTACATTTCCAAGACTATTCATTTAGTATACCACGAAGAGTTTTTGCGATAAATTCAATATTTTTAGTAGTAACTTTAGGATGTATTGGAAGAGATAAAACGTGAGATGCCGCCCATTCGGTTACCGGAAGTTTGATTTTTTGTTGGTAAAATGGTGTTTTATGAACTGGGACTGGATAGTAAGAAGCTGCACCAATCCCTTTAGCATTAAGTTTTTTTAAAATTTTATCTCTTTTTGATGTAGCTATTGTGTAAAGATACCAATTTACATTTTCATAATTGCGTTGATGTGGAAGTATGATATCTAAATCAGAAATTAATTTTGATAAAAAATTTGCATTCTTTTGCCTTGTTTTAAGAAAACCAGGAAGTTTTTTCATTTGTATTGTTGCAATTGCAGCGCTAATTTCTGGTAATCTTAGATTTAATCCAAATATTCTAGTATCGTATCCATGAACCATTCCATGATTTCTAATCATCAACAATTTATCTCGTAGTTTTTTATTATTTGTTGCAATAAATCCTCCTTCTCCGGCAGTCATTACTTTTGCAGGATACATACTCCAACAACCTAAATCAAAAAAAGTTCCAGCATGTTTTCCTTTGTATGTAGAACCTAATGATTGTGCAGAATCTTCTATTATTGGTAAATTATGTTTTTTAGCAATTTCTGAGAT
>JANPCQ010000014.1:0-1818 GCA_031431055.1 Nitrosarchaeum sp. | reverse complement strand
CCAGTCATCATTTCTCTAACTAATAAAACAGTATAGGTCACAGGATCAACTTTCTTGGAATGCCTTTGTTTATGTTGAGTCCCGCGCTCTTTCCCCTAGAATTACTTCCTGATTGGCTGGCAACTATTGCAAAACTTAATCCTGTGACTTATACTGTTTTGTTGGTTAGAGAAATGATGACTGGAGTTTCAGAAGGAGGGATCTCTGCATTACTAAGTATTGGAGTTATTACTGTATTTGTGCTAGTGATGATTGGCTTGGCCAGCTATGTGTTTACTAGAGAAGTAAACAAGCCATTTTAACAAAAACTGCATGGTAGTTCTGTTTTTTAATTTTGAGAAAAAATAATTTAATTTCTATATAGATCATAGAGGGATATTGTTTTTCAGTAATCTATGATTGTAATTGCTAAATAAATTGCAAAATACATTGTTTCAATGATAACAAAGATAACCTCATTGCTAATGATCGCAACTATCGTTGCTATTATAGCACCACTAAGCGCAAATGCCGAATCAGCACCTGATACACCTAATTCAAGTTATGTGTATAACCTCAATGGAGCTGGCGCAACATTTCCGTTCCCATTGATTGATTTATGGAGAATCGAATACAATAACGATTTTGACAATGTAAATCTAAACTATCAGTCAATTGGAAGTGGGGGTGGAATAAAACAGCACATTGAGAAAACTGTAAATTTTGCAGCAACTGATGCACCACTTACTGCTAAGGAAAGAGCATTAGCTCCTAACACACTACATATTCCTGAAACTATGGGAGGGGTTACAGTAACCTACAACATTCCTGAAATCCCAAAAAGCGGATTGAAATTAACTGGAAAGGTAATCTCTCACATCTTTATGGGAAACATCACTAAATGGAATGATCCACTGATTAAAAATATTAATCCTGGATTGAACCTTCCTAATCAAGATATTGTAGTTGTACATCGTTCAGATGGTTCTGGAACTACATTTGTCTTCACTGACTATCTTTCAACTGTTGATCCAGATCCTGGTTGGAGTAAAAAGGTAGGAAAAGGAAAATCTGTTCCATGGCCAATAGGTTTAGGTGCAGCAGGAAACGAAGGTGTTGCAGGAATCGTAAAATCTACTACATACTCTATAGGCTACGTTGAGCTAGCATATGCATTCCAAACTGGAATGACTGTTGCACATGTTCAAAATGGAGACAAAAATAAATTCGTTGAACCAACTATAGCTAGTGTTGCTGCTGCCGCAGCCAAAATTGTAGATAAACTTCCATCATCAGAAGCAGATTGGTCTGCTGTATCTATGGTAAATGCACCTGGTTCTGATTCATATCCAATTGCAAGTTTGACATATCTTCTTGTTTATGAAGATCTAAAACAAACATCAAAGAACAAAGAAGAGGCAAAAGCTATGCTTCACATGATTTATTGGATGATAACTGATGGGCAGGAATTTTCAAATAGTTTACTATATCCTAAACTACCTGAAAATATTGTAGAATTGAGCAAAAAAGGTTTGTCAAGGGTAACATATGACGGCGAAGTTCTTTGGAAGTATGATGGTCCTGTTAAAACTACAGAAACCAAAACAGAAACCAAAACAACAGAGTATGAAATTCCAGATTGGATTCGAAACAATGCAAAATGGTGGGCAGATGGCTTGATCACTGATCAAGACTATATCAAAGGACTACAATATCTAATATCTCAAGGTATTCTCAAAGTCTAATCTCTTTTTTCTTTTATTTTTTCATAAATCTTAATTTTATATTTTTATTCTATCTTTTTAAAATTTAATTTTTATTTTTTAAAGATTTTAAAAT
>JANPCQ010000013.1:0-2398 GCA_031431055.1 Nitrosarchaeum sp. | reverse complement strand
TAGATTATCTTTCATTTGTCCAACTAATTCAACCATTACTGAAGATGTATGTCCATGTAAAATGGAACATTTCTCTACTAGAGGAAGAATATGTGCATAATCAAATGAAAATGATGGGTCTTCTAGAAATATTGATCCTGTTTGAGGTGTTTTATCATAGAATACCATATCTTGTAATTCTTTAATTTGTGCAGTGTATTTCGGACGTCCTATGGCCATCACTTTTTCTTCCGGTATATTCTCTTTGATTTCATTATATTTTTTTATATCTTCTTCATTATCAATTACTTCAATCAAACCTTTCTTTGTCTTAAAATCAACAGTTACAAAACTTCCATTTTTTAATGATAATTTATAATCATATTCATAATCTTCATCAAGAAATGAGAGCATTTGTGCTATTGTCAATTCAGTTCGTGTTCTCATTAGATTGCCTTTTTTGTCAATATATCTAAAATCTGAATCTAGAATTGTGGGACTTGAAGCCATGTGAAGTCAACTGGCTAGCTCTGTATATAAATTCTGTAACACATAAAACTAAAAAATTATTTTATTCAGTAATTTGAAATTATTCTAGTGAATTTAGAACTTTAGCCAGACTGATATCATTTTGGGTGATTCCTCCCGCATCATGAGTTGTTAAATCTACTATTATCTTATTGTAGACGTTAAACCATTCAGGATGATGATTCATTTTTTCTATATACATTGCCGCCCGTGTCATGAATCCAAATGCCTGATTAAAATCATCAAATTGAAATTCTTTGTGTATTTTATTATTTACAATCGTCCACCCCTTCAGGTTTTTTAATTCATGATCTATGGATTCTGATGATAATCTTATCATGATTTTATATTTACAATACTAAATTAATAGTTAGATGATGAGATTAATCATAGTTGCTTTGTATTGCAAATAACCTGATAATTAGTGAAAAAAATGAAAAAAGAATTACTTGATAAAATTAAAAACTCTATTAAAGAAAACATAGTGGAAAAGAAAATAGGCATTGCGTTTTCTGGAGGTGTTGATAGTACACTAATCTCTAAGATCTGTTCAGATCTAGGATATGATGTAACTTTACTGACCATTGGTTTTCCAGAATCTCATGATGTATTATTTGCAAAAGAAGTTAATCAACAGTTGAAATTAGTCCATCATGTTTTAGAAATTGATTCTTATACTTTTCAAGACATAGCCATCAAAATCAAACAAACAATAAAAACAGACAATCTCTCTTGGAATGAAAATTGTATTGCCTTTTACTATGTATCAAAACTAGCAAAAAGTTTGGGAATTGATATTGTTGTAACTGCAAATGGAATAGACGAATTATTCTGTGGATACAATGCATACAGAGTAGCTATCTCTGAAGGAGAATCAAAGATTCTTGAAGTTATGAATTCAAAACTAGATAATGAAATTAAAATGATGAAAGCAGTTAATCAAATCGCATCTGAATTTGGTGTTAGAATTGTTCAACCTTTACTATCTTCTAATTTTATAGAATTTGCTAAAACTATTCCTATATCTGAAAAAATTCATGATTCTGAAGATCTGTTGAGGAAACACATTATACGAAAATTAGCAAGTGATGTGGGTGTTCCTGAAATTTCATATACAAAAAGAAAAAAAGCTCTACAATATGGTTCAAAAATCCACAAAGCGTTGTTAAAATCTAAATAAATTTTTTGACCGTTTCTTGAACTAATTTGTTAACATTGCTTATAATTAATGGAGATGCCCCAAGATGTTTTTCTGGAGAAAATATTGAATCAATTTCTTTTTTTGTAAGTTTTGTTGAAAATGCTTTATCATTTTTAATTGCATCAATATATTGAATTTCTTTATCTTTTGTCTCAAATGCAACTCTTTGCACGTCTCTATACGCAATAAATCTCGGAACTCCTTTTTTAATTAATGCCTCTAAAACAAATTCTGCAAATATTTGTCCCTTTGTAATATACAAATTATCTACAATTCTTTTTTCATTTACCATTAGATTTGAAATTACTTTAATCATGGTTTCTAACATTTCATCTACTAGAATGGCTGCTGTAGGAAGTACAAATCTCTCATTTGCTGAATTTGAAAGATCTCGTTCATGCCATAATGGAATATTTTCAAAAGTTATTGCTATTTGACTACGTAATATTTTAGATAAAGATGAAACTCTTTCGCTTTTAGTGGGATTTCTCTTTACTGGAACTGCACTGCTTCCCATTTGACCTTTTTTGAATTGTTCAGCAACTTCATCGATTTCAGTTCTTTGTAAATTTCTAATTTCAACTGCAATTTTATCTAAAGTTGCACCAATCAATGCTAACTCAAATACATATTCTGCATATCTTTCTCTGGGAACTATTTGTGTGGTTACATCTGCTGGGAAAAGATTTA
>JANPCQ010000012.1:0-1922 GCA_031431055.1 Nitrosarchaeum sp. | reverse complement strand
TTTTAGAAATTTTAATTGAAACATAAAGATCATTGTTTCAATCTAAAAATTGCATTCATTCCATCAACTTTTTTTAAAACATGCTAAAATGTACGATTACACGCCTAAGTTATGCTATATCTTATCTTTTAAAATTGTTTTATCAGGAGAGATTATTTTCCAATCACATTTAACGTGTGATGTAGGTGTGATTTCTCCCTTTTTCCAATAGGTGTAGAACCATAAAACAAGCAGATTGCTTTGCCTGATCCTATTTCATTATGGAGTAAAAACGTTAAAGTTAGTTATGAAGTAAACGAATTACATGAAAAATCAAACAAGTCAAAATAAACCATGGATTAGCGGGATTGTAATTTTCATTATTGGACTTCTAGCAATTACTTTTATGATATTTTTGATTACGCCTAATCTAAAAAATGACCTGACTGCATTTACAGATATTAGAGAATATATTGGTAAAGATGCTTTTGTAGATACTATTGGTGAAGAATTACATCCACCAATTTCTTCAAGAGATGTTTTGGAATACAAAATAATTAACTCTAAAGGAAATGTTTTAGAAATATTTTCAACATATACTACTTTTGATGCAGTAAATAATGAAAAGATTTATGAAAATTCAAATACGTATTTTGTTGATCGAACAACTAGAAAACACGTTAATGATAAAGAGTATTATTTTGAGTTTCCAATTAATGTCAAAAAACAAAATTATCAACTAATTGATCCAAACATGGAAGTGCCGGCTACATTTGTTTTTGAAGAAGTAAAATATGTTGATGGTTTGGAAGTTTATGAATTTTCATGTGAAAGTATGGGTAATGATTTTTCTAATGCATGGTCAGAATTTGCACCTGAAAAAATTTATGCAGATCAAACATGCGAAACCGGTATAGAACCAATCACTGGAAAAACGGTATATTTTTCAATATCGTGGAACATGTATGCAATTCAGGACGGCAAACGCATTACAATAGAACGTGGTGAAAGTGAAACTACAGATTTTACAGAACGTATGCTACTGTACCATGCAAAAGATACAAAACGATTATTCCTCATCTATGATTATGGTATTCCAATAGTTATAACTATAATTTTTACATCAGTATTTTTTATAAGCAGAGACAATAAAATTTTAAAAGGAAAAGAAAAAATAATTGCAAAACAATTAGAAGAAGTTAAACAAATCAATAAAACCAAAATCGAACTTTTAGAAAAACAAGCAAAACAAGATAAATTTTCAATCATTGGAGAATTAGCAGCAAGACTCTCACATGATCTACGAAATCCACTAAGTGTAATAAAAGTAAGTGTTGAACTTATAGTTGAGAAATATAATGAAAAATTTAACGAAGAAGATAAGGACAAAATCCGACGTATTAAAAAAGCGGTAGATAGGATTTCACATCAAATTGATAATGTGTTAAGTTTTGTAAGAACTAATCAGTTATCATTAGAAGTAGTTTCTCTGAAAACAATATTAGCATCATCTCTTGAAGCATTAAAAATCCCAAATGGAATTAAAATAAAAATGCCTGAATCAGATGCTGAAATTTCTGTCGACAGTCTACAGATGGAAATTGTGTTTTCTAACATAATACTTAATTCTATTCAATCCATAGGTGAATCAGGAAAAATAGAAATTAAAATCACAGAAAATTTTGACAGTGTAGAAATACAAATTATAGATTCAGGAACTGGAATTCCAGAAGAATTCATGGATAAAATATTTGAACCACTATTTACAACCAAACAATCAGGAACCGGATTGGGGTTAGCTAGTTGTATAGCAATAATTAAAAATCATGGTGGAATGCTCAATGTAAAAAACAATCCCACTACTTTTATCATAACATTGCCAAAAAATCCAGAGATTCTTAAAAAGTCATAATCACATACCTCATTATTAGATATTATAGATA
>JANPCQ010000011.1:0-7075 GCA_031431055.1 Nitrosarchaeum sp. | reverse complement strand
ATCTGGAAACTAATTGGATTGTTGCATCCTTAGATAATTTTGAATCTGAAATTATCTGATATGCCTTTGAAAATAACACATCCCCAGCTAGTATTGCAATCGGCATCCCAAATTTTTTATGAACAGTAGGTACACCATGGCGCATCTCATCATTATCCATAATGTCATCATGAACCAAAGTAAAATTGTGTATCATTTCGACTGCACTAGCAGCTGGTATCGCAATTGATGTATTTCCTCCCAAAATTTGACAACTCTTGATCACCATATGTGGTCTGAGTCTTTTTCCACCATGAATAATCAAATGTGCTGCCGCATCATAAAGCATTTTGGGATTTCCTTTTAGTTTAGAATTTAGATATTTGTTGACAATTCTTGCATTTTTTTCAATTGTTTTTGTTTTTTTCATTTTACTAATCTCCATTTATTATCTGGAATGTGTTCTCTAATTGCTTTTTGCAATTCTTTTTGTAATTCTGAATTAATCCATAATGATAAAATATCTTCATATTTTTCTAACATTGATTTTTCTGATTTATCTAATAATCCTAATGCAATTAGCATCCAAGGACAATATATTTTTGAGTTGTTTTTTAATTCAGAAAGCAATTCATTAGATGAAATCCATTTGATTTTATCTATTTCATCTTCAACTACATTAAATTGAATTGAATCATTTACTATTCCAACAAGTGTGCCGCAAATTTCGTTTTCTGAGCCTATGTCTTTGTATGGAACATGATACTCAAATTTGAACAAATAATCTAACTTACATGTGATGCCTAATTCTTCTGGCATTCTTCTTTCTGCTGATGAGACATATGTTTCAGGCTTTCTTGGGTGGCTAGCTACGGTTCCATCCCAATCTCCCGGCCATAGCATTTTTTCTTTAGCTCTTCTGGTTAGAACCAATCTTCCACTTTTATCAAATAGTAACGCTGTAAATGCTCGATGTAGTTTGCCATTTGGTAAATGGCACTTTACTTTTTCTTCTGTTCCAATCGGATTGTCGTCTTTATCAACTAAAACAAGATATTCTTCACCCATTTCTTTTTCCTCTAAACACCGTTCCTTCAAATTTCCTATTTTTAATCGCTTTCACAATTCTTTCAGGTTTGTTACCATTTACAAAAAACACATCCATTCCCATCTTTGAAATATTTGTTGCTTCTTTAATTTTCCTTGTCATGCCTCCTGTAACATCCATGTTGTTTTTTGAAATAATTGGATTTTCTCCTTTTAACTCACGAATTAATTTTTTCGATTTTAGATCAGAGTATAAACCGTCTTCATTTAGCACAAAAATACACAATCTTGGTTTTAGAATTTTTGAAAGATGTGTCATAATTTTATCACCTGATAAAATATATGTTTTTTTGTGACCATACCAAAGTGCATCTCCAAAAGTAATCGGAATTAATCCTGCATTTGCAATTTTTTCAATTTCTTTTATTTTGTTTGTAATGGGTTTATTACCTGACATAAAATCTGTGGGTGGAAGACAATATGGATTTGATTTATTTTTTAAAAATACATCTAAAATAATTTTATTTAATTCAATCATTGAATTTTTAACAACAGATACCCCATGTGTATTATATTCTGTTGGTTTTGTATGCATATCATATTTTACAGACCAATAATGCCCAAAAGAACCTCCACCATGAATAATTATGATTGGTTCATCTATTTTCTTTAAATGTTTAACAATATTTTCAATTGTTTTTCTCCTTGGGGATAATGGCTTTTCCTTATTGGTGATAATTGAACCGCCTAATTTTATTAGAATCATGCTGTCACCAAATATTCATTCCATTAAAAAGTATCCAATCCTTTGAAGTCAATTTTTGCAGAAAAACACTCATAGTTTTTCTTTTTAAATTGTTCAACCACATTTTCTAAATTTGATTCATCAGTTAATGCAATAATACATCCACCTCCACCTGCACCTGTTATTTTTGCTCCAAATGATGATTCTTGTGTCAATTCAATCATTGAACGTAATTTTTCATTAGATATGCCTATTGTTTCCAAGTATTCTTGATTTTTTAACATATTTTTACCCAGGCCTGATAAATCATTATTTTTCAAAAGAACTAGGACATTATTGATCAACTCAGATTCTTCTTTACATAGATTGGAAAATTTTTCCTCATTTTTCTCTTTGAATTGCTTTACGTTTGCAGCTATTACTTCTGTAGAATGTTCTATTTTTGAATTTGCAATTACCAAATGAAAATTAGATTCTGAATTTATTTTTGAGAATCCATTTTTTTTATCATATTCCATAATGCCTCCAAAAGTACACACGGTACAATCTGCACCAGATGTATTTTGAAAAATAGTTCTTTCAGCCTCAATTGCCAACTCTAGGATCTCTTTTTTTGATGTTTCAGAAAATAATCTTGAGATAGCTGCTGCACCTGCAACACAACAAGCAGAAGAAGAACCTAAACCCACTCCCAAAGGAATCTCTGATTGAACTAGTATTTCGATTCCTGTGTTTTGATTATGTTTTTCTATCATTTTATTTGCTAAAAAATAAAATGGTTTTAGTGGCGATTTAATTTCGGTAATTGGTTTATTTGGTGGCATGTTCAACTCTCCTATGTTTGATTTAATTGAAATCGTATTTTCATGTATTTTGCTGGCACTTACTGTAACCCGTTTGTTTATTGCACATAGTATTGCTTTTACTCCATAAACTACAAAATGCTCCCCAAAAAGAATTACCTTTCCAGGTGCAGAAGCATTAGATTTCAAGTAAACACTATTGATCCATACCCAACAACTGAGCTCGTATCTCCTGTAATATCTCCACTTGTAGCATATTTGAGCAATTCTCCTTTTGTAGCACCTAATTCTTTGCATGCTATCATGGTGGCTGCAATTGCTCCGTAACCGCAAGCGCTTACATTTCTATCTTCTAAAATATTATAAAATTTTTTTACATCTAATTTCAATATTGGTTCAATCAAAGCCATGTCTTGTTCATGGGCAAATTCATTTTGTTCGTAATGAGTAAAATCTGAAGAACCAATAATCATGACTTTCTTTTTTTCTGCAATTTTTACAATTGCTAATCCTATGTCTTTAGCGGCATCTTTATTTTGATTAATCATAGATATTGGTAAAATTTTGAAATTTGAATACATTTCTTGCATTATGGGTATTTGTACCTCTAAACTGTGTTCTCGTGTGTGAGAAAAATAATCAATATCAATTATTTCTGATATGTGGGAAATTTCTTCTGCTGCTTCTGAATCTACTTCTACATCTCCTAATGGTGTATTCCATTTACAATCTTTCATTGTTGCAACACTACTTCCAATTCCCCAGTGATTGGGTCCAATTATTATAAATAATTCTGGCATATCTGATGATATTGCATAAAATGAATGACATGCTATTGGACCTGAATACATGTATCCTGCATGTGGACAAATAATTCCAAAAATTTTCTTTTTAATATTAGATGGTGGAATTTTGCCTGGACCAAATTTATGCAAAAAACACTCTTTGATAGATTTTTTTAATTCTTTTTTTTCACTTGGATAGAACATTCCGGCTACTGCCGGCGTTCTAATTTGCATTACTCTATTTCCTCTTCCGTTATCTTTGTTTCAAAATCATCGATTTCATATTTCATTGATTCATCTTCTTTTAGTTCTCCTCTTTCTATGAGAATTTGACGAACCAATAGCCAATAGACTGTGGCAAGAGCTTTTCTTCCTCTGTTGTTTGCTGGAATAATCACATCTAGTTTAGATGTAATATTATCCGTATTTGAAATTCCAATTACTGGAATACCTGCATTGGTTGCTTCAGTAATTGCTTGTACATCTACTTGAGGATCAGAAATTAGAACCAATTTTGGTTCAATGTAGTATGGTAACGATGGATTGGTAAGAGTGCCAGGCATGAATCTACCTAGTAATTTTTTAGATCCTAACATTTCACAAAATTTCTCAATTGGAGTATTTGCATATTGTCTAGCAGAACAGACAATGAGTTTATCGGTTCCAAGACGATTGATGAATTTAGCAGCTGTTTTAATTTTTTCTAAAGTTATGTCAATATCTAGCATGTATAGTCCTTCAGGACTAGCTTTTGTAATGAACGGTGTCATGAATTTTGTTTTAACTGGAGTTCCAACTCTAATTCCTGTGGATAGAATCTTCTTTTTGATTTCTGTGGATTCTGCTTGTTCACTCATAGCGATTTTAAATCTCTGCCATACCGCGTATTAAATCATGCTCTGATAGACGTATAAGCTCATTTAGCTTTGCTATTCTTTCTCCACCAACTATCCCAACTTTGAGCATTTTTGACTTTGTTGCCAATCCTATGTGCGAAATATGTGAATCTATAGATTCTCCTGATCTATGTGATGTGATTAATTTTATGTTGTTTTGATTTGCTACTTTGGCAAATTCAAAGGCATCATAAAGACTACCTGCCTGATTAACTTTGAGAATTGCAGCATTACAAGATTTTGATTTAATTGCCTTTGTTAGAATGTCTTTATTGGTAACAGTCAGATCATCTCCTGTAACTAACGTGTCTGGAAATTTAGCAGTTAGTTCTGCCATATCATCAAATGCTTCTTCATGAACTGCATCTTCTGCATAGATTAATTTGTATTTTTGAATAATGTTTGCAGCAAATTCAATTTGTTGTTCTGAAGAATTGACAAACCCTGCTCTTTCATAAACATACTTTTGTTTTTCTTCACTCCATTGAGTAGATGATGCAAAGTCAACTCCTAAAGCTACTTCTTTTCCCAATGTAAATCCTAAATTTTCACAAGCTTTTGCTGAAAGTTCTAAAGCCTTTTCATTTTTTAATTTTGGTGCCCATCCTCCTTCATCTCCTCTCCCATTAGTGAAATTAGGATCCTCTTTTTCTAAAACATGACGTAATTCTTTATGAACTGATAAATTCGTTTCAATAGCATCTCTAATTGTTTTTGCTCCTATGGCACAAATCAAAATCTCTTGAATATCCGGTGTTCCTGGTCCTGCGTGAGCCCCACCTCCTAAAATGTTTCCCATTGGAAATGGAAACTTGAAAGATGATTCAGACGATAATATTTGAAATAAAGGCGTGTCTAATGATTTTGAAGCAGATTCCATTGATGCGATAGTTACTGCAAATGCTAATGCTCCCCCAATTTTTGAATAATTTGACGATTGGTCAATACTCCTTAGCGTCTCATGTACTGTTTTAAGATCTGATGATTCTAACCCAATAAATTTTCGAGAATTTTCATTTAATATTATTAAACTCTCTTCCGGGTTTTCATTTGGGAAGCTAACTGCTTCATATTTTCCAACACTAGCTCCAGATGGTGCACAAACTCTACCTAGAAATTTATTTTCTGATATGACATCAACTTCGATAGTTTTACTTCCACGACTGTTGTAAATGATACGTCCTTCAATGGAGGTAATTTTTGGCAAACTATTCTAACTCAGATTGGACTTCTTGGTGTCTTCTCTGTATTGCTTCATAAAATGGAATAACTTGTTGAATAGTTTCAACAGTGGTTAATAGCATCCTTCTGCAACAATATCTGCTTATTCCCAAAGAGTCTAGTCCTTTAGCTGGATCTTCCCCAGCTCTTACTTTATTTTGATAATCTTCAAACTTATCAGCAATTAAATTTCCACAAGTAAAACATCTCACAGGAACTAACATACGAACAAAAAAGTAATCAAGGATTATAAAAACCATTCAAGAAATTTTTATTGCGGGTGTCGCCCAGCTCGGTCAAAGGCGCTAGCTTGAGGGGTTAGTCTCTTAGGAGTTCGTGGGTTCAAATCCCATCACCCGCACTAATTTCATTTTATTCAAATTCTATTTTGTAGTTTGTTTAGTGCTTTGATTAGTTCAGAGCGTCTTTTTTCTTCTGTGATTGCACCTCTGGCATCATCGACTAAAATACGATCTACATCAATTTTTCTTCTAGCTTCTTTTACAACTTTATCATACATTGAAAATGGATACAAATGTAGATACAAATTTTCCATTATTTCAAAAACTCTTGAGGCATCATCTATATCACCAATCCTAATTTTATCAAAAATCATCCGTTTTAATTCTCCTACACAATCCATTAATCCTAAAACATATGATTCTGGCATTACATCTAATTCCTTTTCTGAAGGAATTTCATTTTTTTCAACAATAGCAATTAGAGATGCTGCCTCAACAAATTCTTGTTCTGGAGTAATCATATATCTTCGAAGATCAGACGTAGCTTTTTTCTTGTATTTTTTTAGCAACATATCTGCTTGTTTTAGATTATTTTTTGCAGATTTCATATCTCCTTTATGTACTGATATGATGGATTTACTACAAAGAATTATTATCTCTCTTGTATTTTTCAGTAAAAATTCTCTGGCATCTTGAACTTCTGATAATGATTTTGCAATTTTATTCAAAGATAGCCTTACATTTTTCAATGTCATATTCGTGTATGAATAAAACCTAGAATAAATCGTTTGCCAAAGCTCTTATTTTACTTCTCATGTATTCTAATTATGGAAATATCTGTAGAGCAAATGATGCAAATAGAAAATAATGGACATCGGATGGGTTTTTTAAAAAAATTTATGATGGAAAACGCTGGTGCTATAACAGTTAAAAGACTAGCAGAAAAATTTGATACTCTTGAATCAAAGAATGTTTTGATTTTTGTTGGATTGGGAAATAATGGTGGAGATGGACTAGTTATGGCTAGACATCTTGCAGGTTATGGTTCAAAAGTTGTAGTAGTTTTACTGGGAACTCCAGATAAAATCAAAACTGAAGAAAGTCAATGGAATTGGTCACTACTGGAAAAAATGTCATCTGTTAAATTGATATCTGGTATGGATGATCTTGATTTCACTCAAGACATAATTGTGGATGGAATACTAGGAACTGGAATTTCTGGAGAAATAAGAGAACCATATGTAAGTGCAATAAAATACATTAATGATTCAAATTGCTTTAAAATTGCCGTTGATATCCCATCTGGTGTTAATCCTGATAATGGAGAAACTGCAAAAGTCTTTGTACAAAGTGACAT
>JANPCQ010000010.1:0-2610 GCA_031431055.1 Nitrosarchaeum sp. | reverse complement strand
ATGATGAATTTGCCAGATGTAATATTCGACACATCTTGGTTAGACATGAGCAATCTGCAGCACATATGGCAGATGGATTTGGACGAGTCAGCAGAAAACCTGGTGTATGTTTTGCCACATCTGGACCTGGTGCTACTAACATTCTAACTGGAATTGCTACTGCACAAGCTGACTCTTCTCCTATGATTGCAGTTACTGGTCAAGTTCCAGTAGCGATGATCGGAAAAGATGCATTTCAGGAAAGTGATATTATTGGAATGGCCAATCCTGCTGTAAAGTATGCATTTCAACCTAGATCTCCTGATGAAATTCCCATGGTAGTTAGAAAAGGATTCTATATTGCAGAAACCGGTCGCCCTGGACCTGTTCTTATTGATATTCCAAAAGATGTCCAACAAAAAGAAGCATCTATGATTTTTCCAGACGAATTCAAAATTCGTGGTTATCATCCATGGACTACTCCTGACATTGCAAATGTTGAAAGAGCAATTGAAATGTTACTTGGTGCAGAAAGACCAATTATCTTAGCTGGTGGTGGAACAATCATCTCATCTGCATTTGCAGAACTTCAATCTATAGCTGAATTACTTATGATTCCAGTAGTTACTACTTTCAAAGGAAAAGGTGCATTTCCAGAAAATCACCCATTATCATTGGGACCAATTGGAATGCATGGTCACGCAGAGGCAAACAAAATGATGACTGAAGCTGATTGTGTATTGGCAATAGGTACAAGATTTTCTGATAGATCTGTTGGAACCTTTGAAGCATTTGAAAAGAGACTAAAAATTATTCATATGGATGTAGATCCAGCTGAAATTGGTAAAAATCAAACTACCTCAGTTGCAGTAGTTGGCGATGTACGTGCATCACTTAGAATTATGATAAAGATGCTTATGCAAAAAGCAATCAAAAGAACTGAAGAAAATACTTGGATTAAGCATGTAAAAGAAACCAAAGAGTATTGGAAAGAAAATTTGAAACTACATCCAGGTGAAATGGGTGCTGCAAAAATCTTGAGAAAGCTCAGAGAAGTATTGCCTCATGAATCTATTGTAACTACTGAAGTAGGCCAACATCAAATGTGGGCATCCCTCTTTTATGATGTAATACAACCTGGTACTTTCTTTAGTTCTACTGGACTTGGAACTATGGGATGGGGATTCCCTGCGGCAATTGGTGCCAAAGTAGCAAGACCTGATGTTCCTGTAGTGGACATTGCAGGAGATGGTAGTTTTAGCATGACAGAAAACTCTCTTGCAACTGCAGTACTGGAAGATATCCCGGTGATTGTATTTCTCTTAAATAATTTTACGTTGGGAATGGTTGCACAATGGCAACGAACTTTCTATAATAGAAGAATGATAGGAGTTGATCAAGGAAAATGTCCTGATTATGTAAAACTAGCCGAATCATATGGAGCTCAAGGAATACGTGCACAGTCAATGGATGAACTTGATAAGGCAATCAAAACAGCATTGAAAAGTGATGTTGCAACAGTAATTGATATTCCAATTGATCCTGAAGAAGATGTATTGCCATTTGTAGCACCCGGAACTTCTCTTGCGGATATGATTTTACCTTCATAGTGATTATCATGTGGGCTATTCTTACTCTTTTAGTTGAAAATAAACCTGGAATATTGTTTAAGGTCACTCATCTTTTCAGATCCAGAAATTTCAATATTGACAGTATTTCTGTGGGCGTAACTGACAATCCTGAATACTCAAGGATGACTATTACCACATATGGTGATGAAAAGCAAGTTGAACAAATAGTAAAGCAACTTGATAAAATGATTGATGTACTAGAAGTAAAACACTTGGATGAACACAAAACAGTATATCGAGAACTAAGTATTTTTAAGATTAAACTAAGTAATGCTAATGATAGTATGGAAGTAAACAAATTAGCCAATGCATATGGTGGAAAAATACATGATGTACGAAAGGATTCGATAATGGTAGAGTTAACTGCCACTCCTGATCAAATTCGAGCCTTTGAGGAATTGGCAAAACCGTTTGGAATAATCGAAGTTGCAAGAACAGGGGTTGCGGCTTTGCAAAGGAGCGGAGCATGAGAATTAGAATTTTTGATACCACATTAAGAGATGGCGAGCAAACACCTGGTATTTCACTATCTCCAGATCAAAAACTCGCCATTGCAAAAAAACTTGACATACTTGGTGTTGATGTAATTGAAGCTGGATTTCCAGTAATCTCTGAAGGTGAATTCAAAGCTGTAAAGATGATTGCAAGCGAAGGTTTGTCTTCTGATATATGTGGTTTGACTAGAACTAATAAACAAGACATTGATGCTGCAGTTGATGCAGGATTAAACTACATTCACACCTTTATTGCAACTTCTGATATTCATTTAGAGTATAAACTCAAAATGACACGAGAACAAGCACTTGAAAAAGCAATCGAGGCAGTAGAATATGGTAAATCTCGAGGACTACAAGTGGAATTTTCTGCAGAAGATGCAACAAGAACTGATAGAACTTTTCTTAAACATGTATTTAGTGAAGTTGCAAAAGCAGGTGCTGATAGAATTGACATTCCAGATACAGTTGGTTATGCAACTCCTGAATATATGGCAGAAATCACT
>JANPCQ010000009.1:0-2463 GCA_031431055.1 Nitrosarchaeum sp. | reverse complement strand
ATAGTAATCCCATCGTTCTGGGTCAAATCTTGCAACAAATTCTGCACCTTCTTTGTCTATTCTAGCTGTTATTACATCTCTTAATGCAAAACTAGTCAAATATTTGTATTTTTTAGCATAAGCCTGCATGATAAACATATGGCGCATTTCACTGCCTCCTCTTAGTCCCCAATAACCCATTTTTAATGCTAAGGGTTCTAGAAATATTGTATTGTTAAGACCGTAATTCTCATCTCTGATTTCTGGTCTTAATTTGTAATTTTCTAATGGTCCACCTTTAGTAAATCCAACTATCTCCCCCCTACAATCATTTAGTCTAAGAGTATTGAGGATCATGTTTTGATCTCTTACTGACTCTTCAAAACTCTCTTTTGCAAATTGAAGTGGTGTTGGCAATTCTAAAAATATTGCATATATCGATTTGATAAATTCAGGGGTTTTTCGTGTTTCTATTTTTTCAATAGTTGGAACCAATTTCAAATTATCATATGTATAATTTGCTTGTATGGTAATTTCTTGCTGTCTGATATTCATAAATGACAATACTGTATCAAAAAAATTCTTTCTCATATGTTTTGGCAACGATTTTAAAACGAATTGACTCATTTCAGTTTCTTTGTTTAGTAGTTCTTCAAAATATGCTACTGAGCTTCTCACAATCAGTGATGGTTTCCATGCTAACGCATGCGCATTCATTTTTGCCATTTCCATAGCTTTTGTAAAATCGCCTACAGCATAACCACTAATTCTATCAATAACTGATAGATACCATCCTAAATTCATAATGTGTTCTTGGTTTGCTTCATTATTTTTTGTTAGTTCTGAATTTCTAAAACATTCTTTGATTTGTCGTTCTGCATTTTCTTTAATCTGACCACTCCATGGGTATGTTGTTCTTAGTATCAATACTTTGATTATTTCAAGATCCAAGTTTGCAATATCTAAAAGTTTTCTTAATTTTTTATCCATAGTAATAAATCTCAAAACACTTTCTTCGTGTGGTTTGTCTACACTTTTTTGTGGATCGAAATCATGAAATAATGCTGCTACATACAGATATTTCAAATCATTATTTGAAAATTTTTTTGTAGTGTTATTTAGATTTGCAGATAACAGTGAAACATATGTGACTTCTAATTCGTGGTTGATATTGTGATATCCATAGTAATCACTTCCTAATCCTTGTGTTTCAAATAATTCAATAGTATAGTCTAGCATCTCCGTATAACAGTCTTCATCCATACCGCTTTCCACCACTAGGCTCATGATTTGATTCCGCATAGTGTGGGGTTTTGCAAATTCTTGCAACAAATGTCGATCCCATCTGTTCTTTTTAAATATGCTCTTGGTTTATTGAAAATTTCTTCTAACCCTTAGATCATCTCTGAAAATTTGTACTATTCTCATTGGAAAGGTTCAATAGAATTGTTATTTTTTTATTTTCATTGTCTGTTGACTTGAGTTTGCTTGAATCACTCATGAACATTAATGAAAAACAACATTTGGACTATGTTCTACATCTCAATGGTCTCAAATATTCTCTCTCTGATGTCTCTATTGTAAATTCACCGATACCTGTTAACTCACCTACTACTCGAGGTGGGGTATATTTTTCTGATACATTTGCGTACAAAATAAAAGGAATAATTTATGACCTATCTATTATTCCATTACTGTCAAAAACTATGCTGGGTCCAAATACTGAATTTAGCGAAATTAAAATTACAACACAAATTGCTAACCCTGATAAAAAAACAACCTTATCTATTTTTACAAATTTAACAAACAGCGTACAAAGTTCATCTAAAATTGAATTAAATATGATCTTGGTAAAACTAGAATCTGATTAATCTTTGTTAAGATACATGTCGTATTTTTTACGTAATTCCTCATTTGATAATATCTCATATGCTTTATTGATTTGAACCATTATTTCTTCTGATTTTTCCCCTTTGTTTTTGTCTGGGTGTATTTTTTTTGCCAGATGTCTATATTGTTTTTTTATTTCATCATGCGTTGCATTTTGTGAAATTTCTAATATTTTGTAATAGTCTGGTAATGAAGAATTTTGAGATGTAATTCTAAATTCTTTATCTTCTTTTGAATTCTTTCTATTCCCTAGTTCTTCGTAATCATCTGACCAATCTGAATGGTATTTTTCATATGTTTTATCATTTTTTGAATCAAATTCCTTAGAATCATACGGTGTTTTTTTCCTTAGAATTATATCTCGTGCAAGATACACAAAAAGACCTATTACTGCTATTGCGAAACTGGCAAATAAAATTATTTTTTGTTCATCTGTCACAATTAATTCCATCTGTAGTTTTTTCCCAGAATTATCTAATTGTCCTGAAACATTTTGAATCATACTTATGACAATTATGCTTAATATGATGATGCTGAAATTTTTCATTTTGTTTATGTTAGTCTAAAATCTTCTTTGGTGGTATTTAGAACCAC
>JANPCQ010000008.1:0-2697 GCA_031431055.1 Nitrosarchaeum sp. | reverse complement strand
TGGCTTACTAGGAAAAGCAAATGTTGGAAAGTCTACATTTTTCTCAGCTTCAACTGAGACTCCTGTACCAATAGGTAATTTTCCATTTACTACAATTCAACCAAACATTGGTGTTGCATATGTAAAAGCTGATTGTGCATGCAAACACTTTGGCATCAAACATCAAAATCAATTATGTGTAAATGGAACTCGGTTCATACCAGTCAAGCTAATTGATGTTGCAGGATTAGTACCAGGAGCACATGAAGGAAAAGGTTTAGGAAATCAATTTCTTGATGATGCAAGACAAGCAGAAGTCTTGATACATGTTGTTGATATTGCTGGAACCACTGACATTCAAGGACATCCTGTCCCAATAGGCACACATAATCCTCTTGAAGATGTTGAGTTTGTCGAGTATGAATTTGATCAGTGGTTTATAGACATACTTCTAAGAGAATGGGATAAAATTGCTAGGGAAATAGAACAAAAAAGAGCAAAACTAACTGATGGCATCGCAAAAAGATTTACTGGTTTGGGAATCAAAGATTATCAAGTACAAGACGTATTACATAAACTAGAATTGATTTCAAAAAACCCAAAGGAATGGAATGATTCTGATATCCAAACTTTTGTTAAAGAATTAAGAAAAAACACAAAACCAATAATAATTGCAGCAAACAAGGCAGACCTTTGCAAAGATCTTGATATAATTAAAAAAATCCCTAACACTATTGTAATTCCTTGCAGTGCTGAGACTGAATTACTGTTACGAAAAGCTGTCAAAGCTGGAATTGTAAATTACAAATCTGGAGATGAACAATTTTCTGTAGTAGAAAATAAAGAAATACTGCCACAACAACAAAAAGCACTAGATTTGGTAAAAACTGTATTTTCAAAAATACACTCAACCGGAATTCAAAAAATTTTAAACATTGCAGTATTTGATTTGTTAAAACTTATTGTTGTTTTTCCTGTAGAAGATGAGACAAAACTAACAAACAAAAATGGTGATATTTTACCTGATGCAAAACTGTTACCGCAAGATTCTACTGCAAAAGATTTGGCAGGTTTGATTCATGCAGATATTGCCAAGGGATTTCTACATGCAATTGACTGTAAAACAAAACAAAGAATCGGTAGTGATCACAAGCTAAAAAATGGCGATGTGATCAAAATTGTTTCAACATTAAGTAGAGGATAATATGATTGGTCTAGGCGTTGAAAGCACAGCTCATACCTTTTCTTGTGCAATATTGGAAAAAAAAGGAAAACAAGGAAAAATTCTATCTGATGTGAGAAAAATTTATCGCCCTCCTGAAGGTGAGGGAATTCATCCAAGAGAGGCATCGCGTCATCATGTTGAAAATAGTGCTATTGTGTTATCCGAGTGCCTTCAAGAGGCTAAAGTCACAATCAAAGATCTTGATATTATCTCATATGCAGCAGGACCAGGACTTGGTCCTTGTCTGAGAGTAGGAGCTGTAGTTGCACGTTCTCTGGCCTCTTATTACAATATTCCAATATATCCTGTAAATCACGCAATTGGACATATTGAATTAGGAAAATTACTTACTGGCGCAAAAAATCCACTGGTCCTTCTAGTTTCTGGAGGACATACAATGCTACTTGCATTTCTAAATAAACAATGGCGAGTTTTTGGAGAAACTTTGGATATTACATTGGGTCAGCTACTTGATCAATTTGGAAGATCACTTGGATTTGCCTCTCCATGCGGAAAAAACATTGAAGACTTGGCTTCATCAACTTCTAATTATGTTCTACTACCATACTCTGTAAAAGGAAACGATGTATCGTTTTCTGGGTTGTTATCTGCAACAAAATCAATTGTACAAAAAAGTAAAGCAGATGCATGCTTTTCATTACAAGAAACAGCATTTGCAATGATTAGTGAGACAGTAGAACGAGCGTTATCATTTACTAGAAAAAAAGAATTATTAGTAGTTGGTGGTGTTGCTGCAAACAAAAGATTATCTGAAATGCTACAAGATGTTTGTAAGAGACATGGTTGTAAATTTTTTGTAGCCCCACAAAAATATGCTGGTGATTGTGGTAGCCAGATATGTTGGACAGGTTTATTGGAATCACAAGTAAAAAAAGGTGTTTCTCTAGAAGAGACTTTTGTCACACAATCATGGCGGTTAGATTCCGTTAAAGTGGATTATTGATTTTTATGTTCCTCTATTGCATTTTCAATATTTTTTAGCCAATCTTTAGTATTGAACACTCCAAATTTGTATGTCTGTTCACCTTCTTTTGTTTTGGCAGTAAGACATACTTTTTTTATCAATCTTCCTTCTTTCCAAGCTTTGCTTACATTGTTTAGCGGAACATCAGCTACTGTATCTCCAAAACGTTTTGAAAAATCCATCATTCTTGATTGTGTCTTATCAAATGCTAGCCTCCTATTTGTTAGAGTTAGAATCCCTGCACCAAGTTTGTCTTCGTTACAATCTTCTTGTTTTAGTCTTTTTTCCCCTTCTTCCATGATTATCTTTTAATTATATTCCTTAGGTTATAATTTTAATGAAATTGCTAAAAAAAGGGGCAGAAGCTGATATCTATCTTACACAATGGGATGATTCACGCGCCATACTAAAAGTCAGAAAGACAAAAAAATACCGTAACCCAATTCTTGATGCAAAGATCAGAAAACAAAGAACGATTAAAGAATCTCAAACAATTTCAGAAGTAAAA
>JANPCQ010000007.1:0-3117 GCA_031431055.1 Nitrosarchaeum sp. | reverse complement strand
AGAAAAATCTTATGTGACAACAGGTAGCGGTTCTCCTGTAGCATATGGTTTGTTAGAAGAAGAATATAGATCTGATCTAACAATAGAAGAAGCAAAAAAAATAGCTCTAAGAGCAGTAAAAGCCGCAATAGTTAGAAACATTGGTACTGGCGATGGAATTAACATCGCGGTAATGAATAAAGACGGATTCCGTCTATTGACCGATGAACAAAAGAAAGCAATCATCGAACTTTAGTGATTTAATGCAAAGAAAACAGCAACAAAAAGAATTACCTCCTAGCCAAAACATGATGGCCACCATACTGCAAAGTATACCCAAAGAAGCTAAGGTAACAAAAATAGAATACGAAGGACCAAGAATTGCTCTGTATACAAGTGCACCACGTTATCTGATGGAAAACAACGAAACAATTTCTAATCTTGTTAATATAATAAAAAAAAGAATTGTTGTAAGAACTGATGAATCTATCAGAAAATCAGAAGAAGATGCAAGAAAAATTCTAGCAGAATGTATTCCAAAAGAGGCAGATTTTCAAGGAGTCTTCTTTGATACTGCTACAGGCGAAGTTTCAATTGAAGCTAAAAGACCTTGGTTACTACAAAGAGATGCAAAAGAATTCAATCATGCTGAAATCACTGAAAAAATAGGTTGGAAATTACGTATAAGAAAAGCCACCACTATACCATCACGTACTATTCAAACAATAAATGCAAATCTTAAACTCACATCTGCTGAACGAAGTAAGCAATTCAAGCAAATTGGAGATGAGATATTTAGACCTCGACTATCACAAAAATCTGAGGTATCTCTCATAACTCTTGGTGGCTTTAGCCAAGTAGGACGATCTTGTATGTTATTATCTACTCCTGAAAGTAAAATTCTAGTAGACTGCGGTATTAATCCAGGTGCAAAACATCCAATGGATTCATTTCCTCGATTAGATTTTCTTGATATTACATTAGATGAGCTTGATGCAATAGTAATTGGTCATGCACATTTAGATCACACTGGATTCTTACCTGCCTTATGCAAATTTGGTTACAAGGGACCAATCTATTGTACTGAACCAACACTACCAATGATGAATCTTATTCAATTAGATGCAATCAAAGTTGCTGCTGCACAAGGTAGAACACCAATGTATTCAGAAAGAGATGTGAAACAAATCATGAAACAGGCAATAACTTTACCATATGGTACTGTTACAGATATTTCTCCTGACATTAAATTAGTTCTTGCAAACGCAGGTCATATTCTGGGTTCTGCACTATGTCATTTCCATATTGGAAATGGTGATCATAATTTTGTTTATTCTGGTGATATTAAGTTTGGAAAAAGTATTTTGTTTGAACCAGCAAGCTGGAATTTCCCCAGAGTGGAAACTTTGTTGATAGAAAGCACATATGGTGCAAAAGAAGACATTCAACCAACTAGACAAGAAGTAGAATCTGCTTTCATTAATGCAGTAAACAATACTCTTGCTGATGGAGGAAAAGTTCTCATTCCTATTCCTGCAGTTGGGCGTGCTCAAGAAATTATGATGGTAATTGATCATTACATGAAATCTGGTGAAATGGTTGAAGCACCTGTTTTTACAGAAGGTATGATTTCAGAAGCTTCAGCAATTCATGAAGCATATCCTGAATATCTAGCTAGAGAACTAAAACAAAAAATCTTGGAAACTGACGATAATCCATTTGATTCAGAATACTTTACAAATATTGAACATGCTGATGCAAGAGAAGAACCAATGAGAGATAATTCACCTTGTATTATTCTGGCAACATCTGGAATGTTAGAAGGTGGACCTGTTTTAGAATATTTCAAAAATATTGCGCCTGATAAAAAGAACAAGGTCTTATTTGTTTCATATCAGGTTAATGGAACTATGGGAAGAAGAGTTTTAGATGGTTCAAAACAAGTTACTATGCTAGGTAAAGAAGGAAAAGTTGAAGTTGTTACAATAAATTGTAGCGTTGAAAAACTTGATGGATTCAGTGGACACAGTGATTATAACCAACTAATGTCTTTTGTTCAAAGACTTAGACCAAAACTTCGTAGAGTACTCGTAAATCATGGGGAACGAAGAAAATCAGAAAACCTAGCAATGAATATCAGAAGAATGTTTAGAGTCCCAGCTCATTATCCTCAAGTTCAAGAAGCAATAAAACTATTTTAGATCGTATTCTGGTTTCCAGATTTTGATGCTAGATGGTGCTACAATAATTCTTTCTTCGCCTAATCTTGCAATATCTGCACCTTCAGTTTTTGCAATAGAATACAATTCCTCAACTACTTTTCGAAGTTGTTCCACATCTTTTTGAGCCAATGGTGTGACTCTAAGAATTAAAATCATCTCTTTTTTGATGTCTTCTTTTATCGAATGTATATCACTAATATCTCGTATAGTGATGGCTTTCAAATAGGTGGGATTTTCTTGTTTTTGCATCCTTGAGTAAAATGCGATCTACCCATTCAAAAACTCTTCCTTAGTTTTAACTAATTTTAAAAAAATTTCATGCCTAAATTCTAAATTTAATGTAGGACTCTTCTTCAGCATGGTGTGTAATGATTTCTTTTTGTGTGTTATCCTTATTGATAATAACTGATGCTTGTTCTCCTTTTGGTGCATCTGAATATCTTAAGGTAATAGAAGATGCAAATTTTACATGTGCATCTGCATTTTTTCCACGTAAAATTGAAACTGGTCCCATATGATCACGAGCCTGAAATAAAATATCTCCTGGTAACGCAATTGCCTTTATCATTTCATTTTCATCTTTATTTCTTCCAACAACAAATTTAGTTTGTTCATCTAATCTGAAATGTCTTCCAATCTTTAACAAATCAACATCATTTATTGTAGGAGTTTCAGTATGTGCAAACAAATCTTTTGCACGTAATCCAAATGACGGATCAGTTAAAAGACATCCACCACCTGCATTTGGTGGATTTTCAATTCCATATTTTTTTGCCATATCTAGTTGTGCTCTTCGAGTTCTTCCTTTAATCATTCCAAGATTTTCTCTTTTGATCAGTCCATTTCTCTCAGGATCTGTTTCTGGAAGTAATGCTGCAGATAACGGCCTAACAATTTTTCCTACAAGACCTGATGC
>JANPCQ010000006.1:0-8485 GCA_031431055.1 Nitrosarchaeum sp. | reverse complement strand
CCGCCTTCTCTTCTAGTTTCACTTACTTCTCTTCTTCTGAAATCTCAACCTTCTCTTCTAGAGTCACTACCTTCTCTTCTTCTGAAATCTCCACCTTCTCTTCTAGAGTCACTACCTTCTCTTCTTCTGAAATCTCCGCCTTCTCTTCTAGATTCTCCGCCCTCACGTCTGAATAATTCAGGTTTTCTAGTTTCTCTTTCAGTAGGGTTTTCATATTTTTTACTAATTTCGTTTACTCTAACGTTAAGTTTTTCTAGTAAAGTTTTGTTGATACCTTCTCCATACACATCGACTCTTGCAGCTATGACTGCCTTTGCAGCAATTGCCCTTGCAATTTTCCCTCTCTGCCATCTAGGTGCAGCATGAACCATTGCATGCTGAAACAATAATCCATGTTTTGGTGGTTGAGCACCTGTCTTCAATGATCTAAAGAGTGCTTTTTCTGCACCTATTACCTGAATGGTACTTGCAGGCATTGATGCTAATTTTTTTAGACTTCCAGCTCTTCCTAATATTCTTGCACCTACTGCAGCTCCAAGAATAGCTGCAAGATTTGGTGCAATAGTTTGCATTTCTAATTCAACATGATCTTCTAATTTTTTTCGTAAATCATGAAAATCTAGAATTTGTTTTGCAATGGATTGCACAATTGATAAATTAACATCTGAAATATCTCCTCCTCTACTTTTTGATGCAAGCAAAGAAATCATTTCTGCTTTTGAATCCGGAAATCCAGCTTCTTCATACACTTTTTTTGTTAATGATTCCCTTTTTCCAGCCAAAACAATTTGTGCATAACCATTAATGCTATCTATTATGTTGTCTAATTCTGGGAAATGTAATCCATACCACTCTCGTAATCTTGAGCTAAGCCCATTGGCAATTTTGTCAATCTCATCCAATGAGTTTATTGCCTGAATAATATGAAGATCTGGACTCTCTGAAACTTCTGTTACTTTTGACGATGATAACCCCATTGCAAATTCTCTTAATTTAGATAATACACCAGGTATACTTTCTGCAAATCCAGCATCAACAATTATTTGAGGCTTTGTTGCTTGGATCTTTTCTAATTCGGCTTCTTCCATCATTTGTGCATCTATGGAACTTTTTTTCAATAACGTCATCAATGATTCATCACTGACTGTGACTCCTCTTTGAAGTGGACTAAGATAATCTACAAGTTCATTTAATCTTGATTCCTTTTTTTTCACAGAAAGATAATCTCTAACTGAGTCTTTGAAAGGAAATGCTTTTTCTATCTTTTCGTCTTTGAAAACTATGATTCCCAATTCTGTTAAGATTACAGAATACATGACTAGCTAATTTTAGGTCTCCTTTTAAAAAGGTACTAGAAACCTTGTGAATCAACTATTATATTCGAAACTACGTATATCATTCAAAGTGGAACCCAGCCTGGTTACTTCTATAGGAAAAATTCAACTAGAAAGACCTGTAATGCTGGCCTCTGGAATATTGGGTATTTCATTAGATGTCTTTAATCGACTTTATCGTTCAGGTGCAGGTGCGGTTGTTAGTAAATCTCTCAGCACAGAACCATGGGATGGATATCCAAATCCTACTATTTTTAGTGTAAATGGTGGTGGATGGATTAATGCAGTTGGATTGTCAAATCCTGGAGCTCCAAATTTTGCAAAAATGATAGAATCTAACAAAGATGTTCCAATAATTATTAGTTTGGTAGGTTCTATTCCTGAAGACTTTGAAATGATGGTTAAGCAATTTAAAAACTGTAAAGTTACTGCATATGAGTTGAATTTGTCATGTCCACATGTTGCTAAAGTAGGACTAGAAGTAGGAGATGATCCTGAACTAGTCAAGAAAATTGTCAGTACTATGAAAAATTCTACCGATGTACCAGTTATAGCTAAAGTGGGATTGGGAACAACTCATTATCTTAACACTGTACACGCTGCAATTGATTCTGGAATAAATGCAATTACTGCAATCAATACAATCAGAGCAATGGCAATTGATGTTGAAACTCAAAGACCTATCTTGAGTAATAAATTCGGTGGGTTGTCTGGTACTCCGATCAAATCTATTGCAATACGATGTGTTTATGAAATTTCTTCTAAATACAACATTCCTATAATTGGATGTGGTGGAATATCTACATGGGAAGATGCTGTCGAATTTATTTTAGCAGGTTCTTCTGCAATTCAATTAGGAAGTGCAATTGGCGATAATTGGATGCATGTTTTTAATGATATTAATCAAGGAATACTTCAATACATGAAAAGAAAAGGTTATTCAAAAATAGATGAGATGATAGGTCTTGCAAAGAAATCATAATCATACAAAAATTTGTATAGTTGAAAAAGTAATTGATGAAACCCCTACTGTTAGAACTTTGATTTTCTCTGACGATGTGATGTCTGCTGTTCTCCCAGGTCAATTTGCAATGGTTTGGATTCCCGGAATTAATGAATTACCAATGAGTGTAATGATTTCTCAAGAATCTGGTAAAGCTGCTTTTACAGTAAGAAGACACGGTTCTGCATCAACTGGATTATTCAATGTTCAAGTAGGTCAACAAATTGGTGTAAGAGGTCCATATGGAAACTCTTTTGATTTAAAACAAGGAAAACTTTTGCTTGTTGGTGGCGGAACTGGTCTTGTACCAATGATGAGATTATTGACTTTTGTTAAACCTAATGACAATGTTACTGTTTTAATCGGTGCAAAATCAAAAAATGAAGTTTTCTTTGAAGATTTGGCAAACACTCTATTGAAAAATAATTCTCACCGTGTAATTGTTACCACTGACGATGGAACTTATGGTGAAAAAGGATTTGTTACGAACATGGTTGAAAAACTAGTTAATGAAAATCGCTTTGATGGAGTGTATACATGTGGTCCTGAAATAATGATGTACAAAACTGTACAACTAGCACATTCTAAAGGATTGTTTGTTCAAGCCAGTCTTGAACGCATGATGAAGTGTGGTGTAGGAATATGTGGAAGCTGCTGTGTCGGTGAAGACTTGGTTTGCAAAGACGGCACTGTATTTGACGGTGATCATTTACTATCAAACAAAGAATTTGGTCATTTTCATAGAAATAAGGCTGGGATTCTAGAAAATTATTAGATTTGACCAGCAAGGTTTAAAATAAATCATGAAATTATTGCGTTGAAGAGTATTGGGTAATCCAAAAATTGTTTTAACTGCCGATCGTACTTTGATGTCTCCGTATCGTGGTTTGTCACTAGCTACATTTTTTGGATGTGCACCTGCAGTTGATCCTAATCGTGATAAAAACAGCCTTTTGTATAAAATTCTAGGAAACCAAGTAACTCCAAAGATTCTATTTGATTTTATTTGCAATTATATTCCTCATACTAATGGTGTGGCAAACTATGCTCCATATGGATTACGAAAAGTAGAAGCAGGTTTACTCCGAGATGGTTTTAGACGTGAAGATGTAGTTGTTGCACACCCAGATCATATTGAACAATTTATTGGTCCTGATACTCAAGTTGTTGGCACATATGAAATGGACCCATTGGGAATGGGACCTGTTACAATGACTTTCACTTATGGTAGAAAACAAACCTCATATGATGAATTCTACAATACAGAACTGCACTACAGAATAAAGGCGGCAAAACTAAAAACAGGCAGTAAGGCCAAAGTTATTTCTGGTGCTTCTGGAACTTGGCAATACAATTATGATCCAGAAAAAATCGAAGAACTTGGTATCTATGCTATATTGGAAGGAGAGCTTGGAGGCATTGCACCTGAAATTGATGGGCATGCTGGCAGATTCTTCAATTATTTAATTAATGGTGATTTTGACAATATGGATCCGTTCAGAAAACGTAGTGACTTTAAAGTAAATATAAAAGAATTTGAAAGAAACGGAAAAAAAATTCATGGAAGATTTGTAAATTTTTGGGATAGACCAGATCTAGATGAGATTCCAGAAATTGTTGAACCAAGTATGCATGGAATGGTTGAAGTGATGCGTGGTTGTGGAAGAGGTTGTAAATTTTGTGATGTTACATTAAGATCATTAAGATACTATTCTCCAGAAAAAGTCAAACGTGAAATTGAAGTTAACATCAAAAAGGGAGGCGCAAAATCTGCTTGGATACACAGTGATGATATTTTTGTTTATGGTATGGATCCTAGAACTTCTAAAGGAATGGAGCCAAATCGAGAAGCTCTTGAAGAGCTCTTTACTGCTATCATGTCTACTGGTGTGGGACACACAAATCCAACTCATGGTACTCTGGCAGGCGCAATAGCTGATGAGAAACTTATTCCAAACCTTTCAAAAATTATAAAAGCTAGTCCTGATAATATGATTGGAATTCAAGCTGGTTTTGAAACCGGAAGTTTGAGATTAATTGGAAAATATGCCGATAGAAAACTGGCTCCATACTCTCCAAGTGAATGGCATTGGGTAGTAAAAGAAGGTGTCAAAACTTTGAATGAGGATTATTGGATTCCTGCATTTACTTTGATTATGGGTCTTGATAATGATGAGCAACCAGAAGATTCTTGGGATACAATTCGTCTAATTACTGAATTAGAACATGAACAACCAGATTCAATGTTTACTGCTACCGCACTTACCTTTGTTCCAATTGGATTATTGGAAAAATCTGATTTCTTTAACATTGGAAATGAAATGACTCCTGCACAACTAGGTGTACTCTATAAAACTTGGCAACATAACTTCAAGTATGGAATCCAAAAATTCATGACCAAGACAGGTGCAAAAGGACCACAGAGATATTTCTTTAATGCAATTGCAAGATCCTTAGGTGGTATTCCTCTAGGTGCAATGGAAAGATATGCACGTCACAAGAGTAAAGAGCACGAAAAAGTTATTGAAACTATAAAGATAAAATACTGGTAATCATACAAATACATAAATTTACTATTTTGCTTTCCTAAATTATGGCAACTCACGGTTCGCTTACAAAAGCAGGTAAGGTAAGAGGACAGACTCCAAAAGTTGAAGGAAGAAAAATAGTCGGTACAAATTCTAGTCTTAGAAATAAGAGTAACTTCAAAAAGCGATTTGCCTTGGGAAGATTTCCAGGACAAAATAAACCTGGACAAAGAAGAAAGAGACGTTAGCTCAAAACTGTTACAAGTTGTCTTTTCACGCTTGTTTTATCAACCGTAGATTTGACAGAGCCGAAAAACAATAACATTATAAAGTACTAGTACCGTACCATACAGTATGGTAGAAGATTTAAGATTAGATAGTTTGGAGGGCGTAGGTCCTGTAACTACTAGAAAATTATCCGATGCAGGAGTACACAATGTTATGGATCTTATCGTAAGAGGTCCTGTGGAAATTGCAGAAATAACTGGAATGGAAAAAGACACCGCAGAAAAAATTGTCAATAAAGCAAGACAACATCTAGTTGAAACTGGATTACTTTCCAGAGACTTTGTTAAAGCAACTGAAGTCTACAAGCGCAGACAAGATATTGGTAAAATTACAACTGGTACTAATTGCCTTGACACGTTATTTGATGGCGGTGTTGAAACACAGGCTCTTACTGAAGTTTATGGTGAATTTGGTTCAGGTAAAACTCAATTTGCACATACACTATCTGTAATGGTTCAAAAACCAAAAACAGAAGGTGGGTTAGATGGGGGTGTTTTGTATATTGACACAGAAAACACTTTCAGACCAGAAAGAATTGTATCTATTGCACAGGCACACGAGATGGATCCGGAAAAAGTTCTTGATAGAATAATTGTAGCACGTGCATACAACAGTGCACATCAAACATTAATTCTTGAGGAAGCAGGTCCTGTGATTGAAGAAAATAACATCAAACTAATTGTTGTAGATTCTGCAGTTGGACTATTCCGCGCAGAGTATCTAGGTCGAGGAACATTATCAAACAGACAACAAAAACTAAATCACTTTGTTCACATGTTATCTAGAATTGCAGAGACTTACAACTGTGCTGCACTTGCAACAAATCAAGTCATGGCATCTCCTGATGTTTTCTTTGGTGACCCAACTCGTCCAATAGGTGGAAATGTAGTTGCACATACTTCTACATACCGAATCTACTTTAAGAAATCAGGTAAGAAACGAATCGCACGAATGGTAGACAGCCCTCATCATCCCGAAGAAGAGGTAATCTTTGCTCTAGGTGAAGCAGGAGTGATGGACCTAGAAGATGCAGAAAAAAAGACCACTAAAAAGACAACAAAAAAAGTGAGTAAAAAAGAAAAGGAATCTGAGTCAGAAACTGCAATTGAATCTGTTGAACTAGAGACAGTTCAAGCTACAGAAGATACTGATTCTGATGATTTAGAATCAATAGAAGAGTAGCTCTTCTTTTTTCTTTATTTTTATCATCTACAAAACCTAAATTTTGTTATTTTATTTTAGATTCAAAATTATTCAAATTTGATACTTGGTTAAATTATAATATTATAACAGTACGATAATTATTAGATATGAGAGATATTGTGAAAATACAATGACTGATCTTTACCGTTTACTACCTGAAGAGATGGAAAAGATGGTAATTGACATAGGTCAGCCAAGATATCGAGCAGATCAGATCCTATATCCTATATATTACAAATTTCCAAAAAATATCTCTGAGCTAAAACAGCTACCCATTACAATGCGAGATAAACTAATTGCAGATGGATACACAATTGGTTCTGCAACTGAAGTTCATAGAATTGTAAGTGATGATGGGGATACTACAAAGTTACTACTCAATCTTGTAGATGGCACACCTGTTGAAACTGTCCTAATACAGTACGAGCCATCAAAGATTGGTGGCCATCCAAGGTCTACAATATGTGTTTCAACCCAAGTTGGATGTGCAATGGGGTGTGTCTTTTGTGCAACTGGACAGATGGGCTTTGAGCGAAACCTAAAGGCAGAAGAGATTGTTGCTCAGGTGATTCACTTTGCTAATCTACTTGCGCAAAGAGGCCAGCATATAACAAACTTGGTCTTTATGGGAATGGGTGAACCGCTTGCAAACTATGATGAGACAATACGTGCAGTTCGATTATTGACTCATCCAAGAGGTTTTGGAATTGGACAGAGAAACATCACAATCTCCACAATTGGAATAATATCTAGCATTGACCGGCTTGCAGAAGAAGATCTTCAAATCGGACTTGCAATATCACTACATGCACCAAATGATATGTTGCGCAAAAAATTGGTGCCAACTGCAGGACCTCATTCTGTAGAAGAATTAATTGCAGCAGGTAAACGTTACTTTAAGAGAACTGGACGACGTGTTACATTTGAGTATGCTCTAATTGAAGGTGTCAATGACTCTCCAGAAATTGCAAAAGAACTTGCTTTGCTTTTAGAAGGTAATGGCTCTCATGTTAATCTAATTCCAATAAATCCAACTGCAGGAAATTTTCAGCGACCATCCAAAAAAAGTGTCCTTGATTTTGAAAATATATTGCTCAAGTCTGGCATTAATTGTACAGTAAGAGTTGAGAAAGGCTCTGAGATTTCTGCTGCATGCGGACAACTTCGAACAGACATTATCATCTGATCAAGACTAGAAAGTGTTAAAATAGGGTCCTTAGGGAATCTACTCAGATATGGCAACTAAGAAATCCCATGGTCGTTCACATGGATTTAAGCACAAAGCAAGAGCAGTAATGACTAAAACTGCTCCTAGAGGTGTATCTTTCCTACTTCGAGAATATCATGAAGGTGAACAAGCCCTTGTCATTATCGATCCTAGACAACACAAAGGGTTACCACACAGACGTTATCATGGGAAAGTAGGTAGAATAACAAATGTTGGTAGACGTGCTATTACACTTGATGTAAAACTAGGAAATAAAACAAAAACCTTAATCACTAGATTAGATCATATCAAACCATTCGGTGTATAATCATGGAAGAGATAAAAGAAACAAAGCATCTCTCTTTCAGAAGTTAAAGAGATTTTAGGTAAAGTTGATGTTGAAGAAATGGATCAAATTCAGCGTTGGACATATGATTATGTTTCAAAATTTACAAAAATTGATCCTAAAGATGCTAAAGAAATGAAAAAACAACTAATGAAAGATTGTGAGTTAACAGAAGAAGAAGCTGTTGAAATTGTAAATATTAGACCTACCAGCTTAGCTGAACTACGTTCATTTACATTTGGTTGGAAAAAACTTATTCTTGCTGAAACTTTAGAAAAAATGCTAAAAATAATCAAGGGGCATTCTTAAGTTTCAAGGAGAAATTTATTTTGCACAGGGCTCAATCCCCACCTAGAAAGTATGAGGAATATGCATATGTTTTAGATTTTAATCCTCGTGGAAAATCTTCTACCGTACGTGGACGTGAGGGAATTATTATTACTGCAATTGGTGAAGATAGGCTTACAATCTTGGAAGTTCTTGGAGTTCCAAATTCCACATTTGATGTTGGAGAAAGAATCTACATTGGAAAAGAAGGAAGAACAAAAGTTCTTTCTGTTTTAGGAAAACTGGAAT
>JANPCQ010000005.1:0-9179 GCA_031431055.1 Nitrosarchaeum sp. | reverse complement strand
GGCTTTCATTCCTTTGAATGGACCGCCTGTGATCTCAACTATGTTATCTACTGCTAATTGTGAAACTGTGGATTTCTTTATCAAATATCCTTCAATGTCTTTAAATTCTAATTCTCCTCTGAGTTGACCGCGAATATGTCTAACTCCTTCTACTGCCATGTATGCATCGCTGGGATTTATTGCCTCAATTACAACATATCCTTTTAGATTATCTACTAGTAATACTGACTGGATGTTTATTTTGTTGGCATTTGCCTTCGCTTCTAATAATCTCATGACTACTTTCTCTTGACCTCCAGTGGTTCTTATTGCAAAAAGATGAGATTTAATTTCCTCTGACAATTTTATCTACCAAACGTAATTACAGAAAAGACAAACTGAATTGTAAAACCAATAGCACCAACTCCTGCAATTCCCATTAGTACTAATCTGAGATGCTGTTGATACTCGTCACGATCTGGTTTTTTAGCCATTTTCAAAGTATTAGCCATATTTTTTAGAGTCTGCTTAGGATTCATTGCTGGAAATTAATAAGGTGTCCTTATATCTCTTATCTCATGGAACTACTAGTAGCATATCGTGATGACCCTGCGGGATACAATATGGCAAAATTTCTTTCTCAAGAAATGACACAAGATGGTGAGATTTATCGAGGCAAGTACTATGATTTGTTAATAATTTCGACTCCTGCAATTTCTGCTGATTGGCTAGAAGAAAAATATGATTATGGTGGATTTATTTTTCTCTCAAAACATGCTGCGGAGTCTGGCGTTTTAGCTCTTACTTGTCATAGCACTGGTAATTTTTCAGAAGCCAAATTCGGAGGAAATGACAGACAAATAGCAATTCCTCATCCATATATCCAAAAAGAATATCTTCAAACACTCTGGAAAAATAAATCCCAGTTTTCAGATTTTCAAATTACAATTGAAGCTACACATCATGGACCTACTGCATTGACTAAGCCTACCATATTCATTGAAATTGGCACAACAGAAAAACAATGGACCGATGTTTCTCTGTGTAATTCAGTTGCTGTTTTAGTACATAGTGTGATGACTAAAAATATCAAGCCATCTCCTGTGGCAATTTGTTTTGGAGGTACACATTATCCCGATAAATTTACCGAGGAATTACTAGAAGGAACATTTGCACTTGGAACTGTTGTGCCAAAACACGCACTAGATAATATTGATGAAGATTTATTTTTGAATATTTTGAAGCAAAATAAAATAGCAAAAACTGCTCTTTTGGATTGGGGTGGACTTGGTTCAAACAAACAAAAGTTAATTAATTTTCTAAATAACACTGATCTTGAGATAGTCAAACTTTGAATCTTGATAAAGAAATTTACAAAAAATTACTTGAAGTGCCTAAAGGAAAAATAACCACATATGGTGAATTGGCAAAAGCTGTTGGCTTGAAAAATGGACAAAGAGCAGTTGGTAAAATCATGAACAAGAATCCTTATCCAGTAATAATTCCATGTCACAGAGTTATAAAATCTGATGGTAAAGTTGGTGGATATGCATATGGTGAAGAGATTAAATCTGATATGTTGATTAGAGAAGGAATTGTAATAAAGAATGGCAAAATTTTGGATTTAGAAAATAAGATTTATCGGTTCTAACTTTTTCTCTTGGAAATAGTTTCTTCCATCAGTAATCTTAGATGGGCTTTGTTTCTTACAGTATTTCCACCTACTTTTTTGTAAAGTATCCAAAATTCTGGATTTGTTAGTTCTTTTCTATCTTTAGCAATTTTTAGCAATCTTCTTAATGCACGAACTTTGGCAACGTAGACACTTTTCTTTCCAACTCTTGCACCTTTTGTACCTTGTTTTGACCCTTGTGTTGTTCCCCTTTTATTTTTTTGAGCTTTTTTAGTATGTGCTCTTCCTCTTGAAGTTCCTACAATTGATTTTATTTTGATTTTTTTTGCTGTAATTAAGCTACGAATATTTGCTCTTGTAATTGCATCAGCTACATCATCTAGGTGATCTGAATCGAATTTTACTCTGTGAATTCCAACACCGGTAACTCGTGCTACCAGTCTTTTTTTAGCTCTAAGATTTACTACCACTTGCACTCACTCTCGCATTAAAAACTTTGAATTTACTTTCCATTGCTTTTACAATGATTTCTTTTCTTTTTCTAGTACCAACACCGTGTCCAAATCTTACTCCATCTGTTTTCGGGTTTAGTTTTTCCAAGTCACTTATTGTATGAACTAGATTATCTGTATATCCTGAAGGGTGTAATCCTTTTGCCTCTCTTGGGCCTCCGTAACCTACTTTGACAAGTCCGGGGTGACCTCTACTTTTTTGTTTTCTTTGATGATGATCAATTCCTTTTGGTTTTCTCCAATTTGTCTGAAGTCTAACATAACGCCAGCTTTCTGGTCTGATAAATTCTGGATTGTGTTCTTTAACTTCTTGTCTTTTAGCTAGCTTCTCTTTATTGATCGGCATCAGTTTGATTCTTGAAATTTTAAATAAATACGTTCCTAGATGAAAAAAAATTATCTGATAAGAAAGAGATAATAAGGAAAATTAAGGCGGATCGAAATATCTCATGATTAAGCCTGGGATTATTATGATAATTGTTGATGGGGGTTACTTCCTCTGACCGAAGTAATAGGTCCTATTAAAACTGGCAAATTTTTATCGCAAATACAAGACTTTGGAATAAATCCCTCAAAAATAAGTCGTAATTTGAGCGTAGATGATCTAATCAAAGATGCTGTCACTCGAAACGAAGGAGTGATAAATTCCACTGGTTCTCTTTCTGTAAATACTGGAAAATACACTGGAAGATCTCCTGATGACAGATTCATTGTGTACGATGATAAAACCCGTAACACAATTGATTGGGGAAAAATTAACCATCAATTTGCAAGTGACAAATTTGAAAAAATTCTTGAAAAAATGAAACATTTTGTAGATGGAAAAGATCTTTTTGTGTTTGATGGATTTGTAGGTGCAGACAAAGAAAATCAATTATCTATTAGAGTAATCAATGATCATGTTTGGCAAAGTCTTTTTGCAAGGCAATTATTCATAAGACCATCAAAAGAAGAATTGGAGAATCATGAACCAGAATTCACTGTAATGTGCATTAATGATTTTGAAGCAATACCTAAAGTTGATGGTACTGCATCAAATGTCTTCATATTGATTGATTTGACTAGAAAAATTGTTTTGATTGGCGGAACTCAATATGCAGGTGAGATGAAAAAATCTATGTTTAGTGTAATGAATTTTCTCTTACCTGACCGTGGTATATTCCCAATGCACTGTTCTGCAAATATTGGAAAAAGCGGTGACACTACTTTATTTTTTGGGTTATCTGGTACTGGAAAAACTACTCTTTCAGCTGATCCTGACAGAAGATTAATTGGAGACGATGAACATGGTTGGTCTGATAATGGAACATTCAACTTTGAAGGAGGATGTTATGCAAAATGTATCAATCTTCGCCAAGATGCAGAGCCTGAAATCTGGAACGCAATAAAACCTGGAGCTGTACTAGAAAATGTTGTACTCAATGACAATATTCCTGACTATGATGATAACAGATTAACTGAAAATACCCGTGTCGCATACCCGCTAGATTACATTCCAGGTGCAGTAATTCCAAGCATAGGTGGGCATCCAAAAATAATTGTATTTCTAACTGCAGATGCTTTGGGTGTTTTACCACCTATCTCTAGACTAACAAAAGAAGGTGCAATGTATCATTTTATGTCTGGTTACACTAGTAAACTAGCTGGAACTGAACGAGGAATCAAAGAACCAAAATCTGTATTTTCTGAATGTTTTGGAGCGCCATTTATGCCTAGACCTGCATCTGTTTATGCAAAGCTACTTGGAGAAAAAATCAATGAACACAATACCGTTGTTTATCTTGTTAATACAGGATGGTCTGGCGGACCATATGGTATTGGTACAAGAATCAAGATAAAGTATAGTCGAGCAATGGTGACTGCTGCTCTTACTGGTGCTCTTGACACAATAAAGTATCGACATGATGATTTATTCAATTTGGATATTCCAGCCGAGGTTCAAAATGTTCCATCTGAAATACTTGATCCAAAAAATACTTGGTCAGATAAAGACTCATACAAACTTTCTGCAAAAAAACTAGCTCAGATGTTTGTTGAGAATTTTAAGAAATTTCATAATGTTTTCCCTGAAATACTAAATGCAGGTCCTAAATCTTAATCTGTAGATGTTTTTCTTATTGCTATAACTCCAACAATTCCAACAATTATGACAATTCCTGAAACTGTTGCTATTTGTTTTTCTGGAATATCTAATAATTCAAACTCATCCTGATCTTCATTTATTGAATTAACTTCAATAGTATTATATGCATCAAAAGTTTTTCCATCCATTTTGATTTTTGCATCAATCCAATATTCTGCATTTTCATTTATTCTTATTGATGCATCTCTTTCTGGAGTCGCTGTAATGGTTTCTGTTTTTCCATCTTTACTATTTATCACTGAAATTTTTGCAAAATTCCATTGTTCTGGATGATAAATTATAAAGTTAAGTTTACCATCTTTTTGATTTACAGAGATTGAACCTTCAGTATAATGTATTAAAAAAGGAATTACATATTTTATCTCATCATGATTTACGATTATTTTCCCCTCATATTCTCCATAATTTTGTCCAAGAATGTTTATTTTAATCAGCAAGTTATTTTCTTCTAAACTATGTGCAAATTGTATGAATTCTGGTCCTTCAAATTTTACTTCTAAATTTTCCAGTGTTCCTTCTAGAAGTTTTAATTCTAATTGTTTTTGTGCAATTGGGTTATCTGAAGATAAGTTAACCACAAAGTTTGGTGGCGTGATGATTAATTTTGCCTGAAAAGCCTTTGCAATATTTAGCCTACCAGAACCTGAATCATTTAATGAAAATTCTTGGCCATAGGCATCAGAAACAGGCTCAGTTGTAGTCAATAACAATGACTTGATTTCATGATTATGTATACTAGGATATTTTTCAAGTAATAATGCAGCTGCTCCACTCACATATGGTGCCGCAAAACTTGTACCGCTAGTGAAATTATACCCTCCGTTGATTTGTGTTGTATTGATATATGCACCTGGAGCTACAATGTCTGGTTTTATGTAAAACGGTGAAACAGGTCCTCTTGAACTAAAATGTACAACAAAATCTGGATTATAAAAAAGATGTAAACTAGCTTTATTTTCTTCTTGAAGTGATTCTTTGATTTCCAATCCTTCTTTTCTATCAATTGATACTACTGGAATTTGTGGTTTATAGTCCGATTCCACAAATTCATGTATTAATTCTCCTAGAAAAATTCCTGGTTCATTATTGTACACTATCAAAGCTTTTGCTCCTGCAGTTGCTGCGTTTTTTTCTTTTGTAGAAAAATACAGAAGGTCTCCTTTGATGTCACTTCCTCTTTCTACAAGAAGAATTGAATCTGTTGTGTTAATATCTTTAAGATCTTTTTCTTTTCCATATCCTCCGAAGATTATTTTGCCGACAATTGGCTCATTTAATTTTGAAGATCCCACCATAGGAATTACTGTGTATGGTTTTTCATTAACTTCTAATGTTGCAACCAAACTTGATGTCAAATTATTATACGTTGCACCAACTGTAACCGAACCGTAATTTCTTCCTGGACTGCCAATTGTTTGAGGTGTTGGGCCATCATTTCCAGCAGCAACTACAACAAAGATTTCTTTTTCAAGCGCTCTATTTACAGCATGTTCAATACTTGCATTTGTTTTGTTTACACCTAGACTGATATTGATTATATCTGCACCATCTTCAATTGATTTGTCTATTGCTTTTATGATCAAGTCTGATGATACTGCTTCACCATTCTCTGAAACCTTGTATGCTAAAATTTTTGCTTTTGGAGATACTCCTACTAATTGCCCATCAGCAGCAATTATTCCTGCAACTTGTGTTCCATGTCCATTTGTATCAAGTGGAGACTTGCCTTCCTGAATGAAATTGTATCCTCCAATTACCTTTCCATCTGGTCCCCATCCAAAAAGATCTGGATGGTTAAAATCTACCCCTGTATCAATTACTGCAATTTTGATTCCATTCCCATCAATTCCCTCAAGTCTTGGAATGTCTCCTCCAACAAACGGGACACTTCTATTAAGATAAGTGTGAGAAATATCATTTGATTCAAAGAACTGCAAACTAATCAAAGATGCTGAAATAGTTACAATACATGCAAAAACTATCAATAGTTTCATATTTTTACGATATTTTTAGCAAGTAAAAACCAATTGGCTAGTAAAGCAATAAATGGAATAAATGTTGAGCCATCTACATGGGAAAATATACACTTCCGAAAATACCATATGCTTATGATGCATTAGAGCCTCACATTGATGCAAAAACAATGGAGATTCATCACACAAAACATCACCAAACATATACAGACAAACTTAATGCAGCACTAGAAAGTTGTCCAACAGAAATACAGAATAAAGACATCTTGGACATTTTGTCTAACATTAATCAAGTACCAGAAGGACAAAGAGGTGCAATTAATTTCAATGGTGGTGGATATGATAATCATCAGCTATTTTGGAACAACATGAAATCAAATGGAGGCGGAGAACCTGGAGGATCAATTGCAGATGCAATCAATAATTCCTTTGGAAGCTTTTCTGACTTCAAGGAGAAATTCTCATCCACTTCTGCAGTAATTCAAGGCAGTGGTTGGGGATGGTTGGTATACAATCCTTCCACTAAGAAGGTTGAGTACAAATCTATGCCAAACCAAACTAGCCCAAGAACTGAAGGATTAGTACCGTTGCTTGGCTGTGATGTTTGGGAACATGCATACTATCTGAAATATCAAAACAAAAGACCTGACTATATTGCATCTTGGTGGAATGTAGTTAATTGGGATGAAGTAGAAAACAGATTCTCCAAAGCAAAATAAAGTTCTAATCTTTATTTTTTTTATTATTCCATGAATGAATTTATAACCATCTCAAGGTGGTTTGTTGTAAATGAGTGAAGAACAGGCACAACAATTAATGCAACAAATGCAAATGCTTGAAACCTACTTTACTGATTTGTCGCAACGTGAAGGAACTCTTCTTAGTGTTCTAAGAGAAGCTGTATCTGCAATTGAATCGATAAAATCGCTTCGTCAGAAACATAATTCTGATACTTTGGTACCAATTGGAATGGGCACTTATGTACAAACAAAAATTTTATCTGATGACAAAATTGTTTTGAATATAGGTGCAGGAATTGCTGTGGAAAAAACATATGATTCTACTATAAATTATCTTGAGGCACGAATTAAGGAAATTGAAATTGCATTACAAGATACTTCTGCCAAAAAACAAGAAGCGGTTGCAAGATTGGAACAAGGTAAAGAACAAATGAATCAACTCATGCAAGAAACATCTCAAGATATTTCAGGATAAAATAATGTTTGATAATCTTCGCAATGCATTTTCAAATGCAGCGAAAAGTCTTGGTGAAAAAGAATTAAATGAAAAAGACATAGAAGAAATTCTTTTTGAGTTGGAACTCGCTCTTCTTGAATCTGATGTAGCTAGTGAAGTGATCGATTCTATCAAAACAGACTTGAAAAATCATCTAATTGGTTCTAAAGTAGCTAAAAATGAAATTGAAAAATTTGTTAAGGACAGCTTGATTTCTAGTATTTCATCATTGTTTGATGCTGCAGGTAATGTTGATCTCTTTGAAAAAATTAATGAAAAAAAGAAAACAGGTAATCCTTTTCTCATACTCTTTGTAGGAATTAACGGAACTGGGAAAACTACCTCTCTTGCTAAAGTAGCTCACATGTTACAACAAGCAAAATATTCTATAGTGGTAGCAGCCGCTGATACATTTAGAGCAGGAGCAATAGAGCAATTACGTGAACACACAAATCGTTTGAATCTGAAATTAGTTGCTCAAAATTATAATTCTGATCCTGCTGCTGTAGCAAGAGATGCAGTTCTTTATGCAAAATCACACAAAATGGATTGTGTACTAATTGATACTGCAGGTAGAATGCAAACCAGTAAAAACTTGATGGAACAAATTACTAAAATTACCAAAGTAGTAAATCCTGATTTTAAATTTTTTGTTGGTGATTCTTTAGCTGGAAATGATACTGTTAATCAAGCACGCGAATTTTTTGAACACGTAAAATTCAATGGTTCAATTCTAACAAAAAGTGATGCAGATGCACGTGGTGGGGCCGCATTATCTATTGTGAAAATTACATCTACTCCTGTGCTTTATCTTGGTGTTGGACAAGAATATGCAGATCTAAAACCTTTTGATAAAGAAACTTTTCTAGAAACTGTGTTTGGTTCATTATCAGGAGTAGATATTAAAAAAATTTCTTCTGAACCTGAACCTGAACCTGAACCAAAACCTGAACCAAAACCTGAACCAAAACCTGAACCAAAACCTGAACCAAAACCTGAACCAAACCCTGAACCAAAACCAGATTCTTCTGTAAGTGATCCTTTTGCAGGAATTGCAGATGCTGATATTTTCAAATATTCAAAATTATATGATATTCCTCCACCAGAAAATGATGACGAAGCAATTCAACTTGGTACAAAAATTCGTGATTGGATTAAACAGGGACGCCCAAAATCTGGAGAATCCAAAACAGATAAGAAAACAAAATTTGATGAATTTGATGAACATTTGTCTAAAAAAGAAGAAATTAACGATGAGAAACACAAACAAGATAAAGAAGAAGAAAAATCTAAAAAGAAACGAGGTGTATTTGGATTCTTTAAGAAATGAAACTCAAAACAAAAGATTTACTCACTTTAGCGGAATTGACCCCGAAAGAATTTGTTCAATTAATTGATTATTCTATTATACTAAAAAAAGAACTAAAAACTGGCAACAAACCTTTATTGAAAAACAAAACACTTACTATGATTTTTCAAAAACCATCCACTCGAACAAGAGTAAGCTTTGAAACAGGTATGTATCAACTAGGTGGGCATGCAATAAATCTCTCCTCACAGGATATGCAATTATCACGAGGTGAATCAATAGAAGATACTGCAAAAACTTTATCGAGATATACTGATTGCATCATGGCCAGAGTTTATGATCACAGTGTACTAGAAAAATTATCTAAATCTTCTAGCATACCTGTTATCAATGG
>JANPCQ010000004.1:0-20776 GCA_031431055.1 Nitrosarchaeum sp. | reverse complement strand
TGACGATGGTTGCCCTGATGTTGTCTCTAATACTACAACCGGATATCAATTCCCAGACACTGATTCCGACGGAATTCAAGACAGAATGGATCAATGTATCAATGAACCAGAAAACTTTAACGGATTTTTAGATACTGACGGTTGCCCTGATCTAAAAGGTGCAGAATCAACTGTCTCCACACGACCTGATTCTGACGGTGATGGATATCCCGATGTAATTGATTCATGTCCAATAAGCCCAGAAACTTGGAACAAGTATAATGATATTGACGGCTGTCCAGATACTGCTCCAGAACAACAAAGATTTGTTCACGATGACGACTTGGATAATATCATTAATGATGAAGATTTGTGTCCTCTAGAACCAGAAAATTATGATGGAGATAGAGATACAGACGGTTGTCCAGATCTATAGAATTAATCTTTTTGACTTTTTCTAAATATGCAAAACATCAATTTGATATAATAAATATATCAAGAAATCAAAATTGTTACAATGCTTCCAAAGTTTTCAAGTAGAGCCTTTTTAGCTCCAATGGCTGGGGTAAGTGATCCTGCTCTTAGATTACAATGTAAAAAAATGGGTGCAGGTTTAGTTGTAACAGAGTTTACTAGTATTCATAGTATAATTGCAAAAGAACAACAACTAAAAGAAAACAAGAAAACTATTCAGGAATTTTTAGAATATTCTGAAAAAGAAAGACCTCTTGCAGTTCAATTATTTGGCTCTGATCTTTTAGCATTAGAAAAAGCTGCAAAGATAGTAGAGCCATTTTTTGATATTATTGATTACAATATGGGCTGTCCAGCACCACATATAACACAACAAATGGCAGGTGGAGCACTTTTACAAGAAGTTAATCTTACCCAACAAATTTTTAGCACTCTAGTTCACGCAGTAAAAAAACCAGTTACTCTGAAGATCCGCTCAGGAGTTACTGATGCAAGTCGCTATCTTTTCAAAGAAATTGCACAAATTGCAGAGAATGAGGGAATCCAAATGATTACACTTCACCCTAGAACCGTGACTCAAGGATATTCAGGTAACGCTGATTGGAAAATGATCAAAGAACTTAAAGAAATTTCTAATATTCCTATAGTGGGTAATGGCGATATAACAACTCCTGAAGATGCTAAAACAATGATTGATCAAACTGGCTGTGATTATGTTATGATCGGTAGAGGTGCAATGGGAAATCCATTTTTATTTGAACAAATTAATGATTATCTAAAAACTGGAACTTATAAACAATATTCATTAAAAGATAAACTGGATTCGTTTTTTGAATACCTTTGTCTTACTACTCAATACAACATAAAATTTTCAAACATTAAAGGTCAGGCAATGAGGTTTACCAAAGGAATGACAGGCGGTGCAAAACTACGACCAAAAATATCTTCAACAAAAAATATTGCAGAACTTGAAAAAATTATGAATGATGCATATGTTCTATACAGATAATTTATTTAAAATATTTTATTACAACCTGTTTACAACTTTGAGCTAATTTTTATAATGACTATACAATTATCCATTTTCTATTTCTTTTAGTAGTTAATATTTAAGTAAATTTGATTATTCTTATATATTTTAAGATGATACTAGAAGTATGAAAATTGGAGATGAGTGATAAATGGCAACAGCATATGTTCTCATAAATTGTGATCTAGGTTCTGAGGAATCAGTAATTTCAGAATTAAAATCCATAGAAGGGGTTGCAGAAGTACATGGCATATTTGGTGCCTATGATATATTGGCAAAGGTGGAATCAAAACAAGTTGAAACATTACGTGAAACTATAACTTGGAAGATTAGAAAAATACAAAAAATCAGATCCACACTAACTTTAATGGGAATAGAAGGACAACAATAGTAGGAATTTGTTAATTGACAAAAGCATATGTTCTCATAAATTGTGATCTAGGGTCTGAAAAAAGTGTAATTTCGTCACTAAAAGCAGTTGATAATGTTACAGAAGTACATGGCACACTTGGTCTTTATGATATTATTGCAAAAATAGAATCAGATTCTGATGAACAAATTCAAAAAACTGTCACACATGTCATCCGTAAGATGTCTAAAATACATACTACCATAACTCTTACACGCTCAGAAGGTAAAGAGCTATTTCAAACATCTGAAAAACTCATTGGATCCATGCTTGGTAAAAATAACGTTCAAGCATACGTTGTTATTCATAGTGATAAAGGCGAAGAATACAATGTTTTAAAAAATCTTAGTCATATTCCTGAAGTAAAAGAAGCTGATGTGGTGTTTGGATACTATGATGTTATTTGTAAAGTTGAAACATCAGATTATAAAATATTGGAAAATATAATTACCAAGGCTATTAGGAAATTACCTCATGTTAGAACTACTATGACATTAAATGTTGTAGTAGAGCAAGAATCTTAATATTTTACAATTTTTATCACACTGAAATAACATTTTTCACACAGTTCAAGTTTATCATATACTTTTGTTTTTGTTTTCTTAAGACAAATATTGCAAACTGTAACACAATCATCACAAAAAATAGCTGGAATCTCTAATCCTCTTTCAAAAATTGTAGTGGATAAAATATTTCTATTGTTATGATTGCAACCAAAGATGTATCTTGTTTTTACTATCACATTAATAATTATATATCATAATTTATTACTTGATTCTATTTTTCTCAAAAATTTGTTTAATTTTGAATCGAAATTTGAATAAATTTATGATTATGCTATTTTATGTTGATCCTCTCTTTTTATCAGTTAGTAATTTTTTACTCTCCAAAAAATTCAAGTAGATTAGGCATGATATAAAATTCATCTGAGAATTTTTAGAAACAATAGTCATTCGCTTTTATACTTAGATTGTAATAACTGACTATCCCTTCAACAAATATGTCCCCCAAAGGGATACTCACTGAGAGGAACCATTGTTATCCTCTCAGTTGATCACATTATTTCTTGATATATTGCGTTTTTATAAATCACAATTATTGATTTTAGAGTTATTACAAATGCAATTCTAAAAATGTAGTAAACTAGTTACTTGAAATACTCATTTTTCATACTAGACTCTTAAAATTATTGTCCTTTGTTAATCATGTTATAGTTTTGATTAGAAGAAAATGATTAGAGGGCTTCTGAACCTCTTTTTTTTGATGCAATATTTAGAACATCATCAACTGTAGATACAACAATTATCCCATCTCCTGCTTTTCCTGAAAATACTACATCAGAAATTGCCTTGATCACTGCTTCTATTTTTGAATCATCTACAATTGTACTAATATTTGCAACTTTTGAATTCTGCAACAAAAGTACCTGTTCCTCCTCCTCTGATGGTTTGCCTCTGACCGGAGCCTCTACCGTTTCCTTCTAGTATAGTAAATCCCCCAACCAAATCCTTGATAGCATCAGAAACTAGACCTGTTTTATCGATTTGAATAGTTGCCTCAATTCGTTTCATTTGCGTCCCTAAATTTGTATTATTTAAAAAAATCATATATTTTTATTCAAATTTTATGATACGATAAGATCCATTGGTTATATTATTATCCTCTGACCTTTTTAACACACAAAAAAAGTTGAATCATGAAAAGTGATGAGAAAAGATCACACCGACTCAACTATCTTCTAAAGTATTATTTGAGTAATCCAAAAGAATATGATCTATATCAAAAAGTAAAACAGATGGGCGTATCTGACGTTACTGCAAAAGATTACATTCGAACAGTGATAATTCAAGCTCAAAAAATTTACTCTAGATAATTATACATATTTGAGAAATTCCATTCAATAATATCAAGGCTCCAGCCTTATTTTCTATCACGATACAATTCGAGCCTGTTTGTATTAATTTTTAGTAATCTTAAACAAGGTAACTTCATAAATAATCTAATAGGAGAAGAAAACACGCATGACCGATCCTCTCATTGATGATGTACAGGATTTATTGGATAAAGAAAAGGGCGATGAACGTATACTAAAACAAATTTTCAGAGCTTGTGAAAATAATGAAGTGATTAGCAATTACGAAAGAAATTATGTTAGAAATTTGGCCGAAAAATATCTTGGTAGAGCACCCCCAATTGAAGAAAAACAAGTTGAAGAAAAACCTGTTATTCCAGATGTAGTATTTTCAAATACATCTGCAAAACAAAAAATTGAAACTCCCCAAATAACATATCCACAAATTGTAAAATTGAAATCTAAAAATACAAAAATAATGTTAGGCATAGGTGGAGTAATATTTGCAATAATAGTTATAATTGGTGTCTCTCTTTCTGGAATTTCTTATATTGAATTTGATGGCTCTCAATTTCCTATGGACTCATCATCAGCTCTTTCAATTCAAACAGATTTATCTGCATATCAAAAAGGTGATATTATTTCAATTAGTGGAACATCAAATACATCTGGAAAAATAAATCTTTTAATAGAAAATCAAGAGGGTCAATTAGTTTGGTCTGAACAAATCTCTGTGAAAAGTGACGGTAGATTCTCCACATTAGCAATAGCTGGAGGTTCTGGATGGGATAAATCTGGTACATTTACAATAAAAGTAGAAAATCATTTAGAAACAAAATCAAAAACATTTTCTTTTAGGGCATAATTTTTTCAAATTCTTTCCAATGTGCATCTATCATTTCTCTTAGTTTTTCTATGCTGATCTCTTCCATATATTCACGATAAACAATGAATTTGTTTTGTTTTCCTGAATCATCACCATAAATATCACTTGTATTTTTTGGAATTGCTCCTATTTTCCATTGCTTCATTTCAAAAATCCAAATTGTTGCATCCGGATTTGAAAAATCTATATCATCACAACCAACAATATACAGATAACATTTTGTGGCTTGATTTAATTTCACATGTAATTTTTCGTATGCAATCATCTGTCCTTTTGCAATGTTGATCTTATCATTATGAAATCCCTTGAATTCTAGAATAATAAAACCGCCATTATGCTCAATTAACCAGTCTATATCTGTCCCTCCTGAGGCTACCATACCCTGAACGATTAGGTCTCCTAGTATCTCTCTACCACGAGTAAATTCTATCTCATCAAAAATTTGATATTTTGCTTTAGAACTCTTTCTAATAATTTGTTGTGAATTTGAATTATTCTGGATGTTTTTTTCTTTGTCATAAAATGTATCAATCAAATCTGTAGTTTTATCTGTCACTGAATATGAATTTGTATAGTCAATGATAAGATAGCTTGTAAAATTAAGTGAAGCTGTACTATTTTTTGTAATCTATCGACATAGGTATTCCCCTCCTGCCCCTTTGTATAAAATAAAATACTCTTCTGAATTTTTACGTTCTTTTTTTGCATTTAATGCATCTTGATACATTTCAAAATGTTCTACTAGGTACAATTTATTATCAGAATCTGCAAAATAGTCTATTCCAACTAAATCAAACCCCTCCTCAGGAGTAAGTTTGATCTTTTCTTTTTCAAATGTATCTTTAGTCAATTATGATTAAATTTTTTATGAATAATTTGGATATGAGAACTGTTTTTACTGATCATATATCATTAGATTTTTTTCTTCTAACAATGAATGTAAATTATGAACAGAGCGATATACGTCTGATTCTTTTTTTGCACCAGTACAAACTAGCTTTCCTGAGGCAAATAATAATATGACCGTTTTTGGGTCTAACATTCTATGAATTAATCCTGGAAATTGTTCAGGTTCATACATGCTTCTTGGTAGTGTTCTGGCTGCTTTTTCTAAGTGAATTTTACCACCTAGGTTGATTGCTGCTACAATATTTTGCACTGTAATCACTGCATCGTTTTTGATTTTGATTTTACCTTTTCGTAGCTTTTGAACTACTGTATTGACTGCTTTGATCGCCATATCTTCTGATTTTGCACCAGTACATACCATTTTTCCAGTTCTAAAAATCAGCGTTGCAGTTCTTGGATTTTGCAATCTAAAGACCAATCCTGGAAATTGTTCAGGATGATATTCCGTGTCAGGAAATTTTTTAGTTATTTCGTTAAGATCAATTTTTTGGTCTACTGATGCAGAAGCAACTACATTTTCAACACTAACAATAGGCTTTGTTTGAGGCATGTCGACGGACTTTAAATAGGTCCTTTATATATACCACTCCGATTTTTTCCAAATATTGGTGACCTCTCAATGATGCCCAATCCATTGATAGCGATATTCTTCATCTACGATATCAGTTACAATGTCTTTGTTTTTGATTCTTGCTTTTGATAATTCTACATCAAAGAATCCCAATTGCCCTTTCCATGGAATTGGAATTCTTAATGGTTTTACATTTTTTATCTTGAATCCAAAAGTTTTACCTTGAAAATTTTTTGAAGCAAAATGAAATTTTTGATCTTTTTTTACTTCTTTTGATGAATTATATTTTTTTACATCATAAAGCTCAGCTTTTCCAATAATCACACCGGTAACTAATTTTTTTGTAATTTTTAATCTCTTACAATCTTCTATTCTTATTTTGATTGGGGCATGAATCAAAAATTCACCACGAAAATTTGTATTCCATTTTCTTAATTCTATTGTTTTTTTTCCAGATATTATTAAATCTGCAAAAGGTTGTGATATTGATAGACATTTCAAGATATTATTCAGTAGCTACTTTAATCAATTCACCTGGATTTCTGCCTTTTCCTTCAGGCAAATTAGTTATTCCGCCATTCAAACTTTGAGTTACAATTCCTTTACTTGCAAGAATATTAACAGCCATTAATGAAGTATTTCCAGCCATACATACTAGTAATGATTTACCTTTAATTCCTTTTAGATCTTCACTTAACTCTTCAGGAATTTGCTGTGTTGCTAATAGTTGATTGATAGTTCTTGCTTTTTGTATGAATATCTTTGATTTATCCACACCCAGAGATTTTGCAATTACCTCTATTCCTTCTTCACGAGGAGTGTATTGAGTATGAACCCAAATTATTTTATCATAATTATCTATATTTGATACTGCCTCTTGTAGTGATATTTGAGTGCGGTTTTGTTTCTTTGACATTTCTTCTAAATTCTTTTTGTACTTTTGTATTCCATCGGCAACAATAACAACAAATTTTTTACCTGCACCAAAGTTTGCCATTTGCATTACTGCATAAAACGCAAGAGCACTACTTTCACCAATATCGTGACCCTTATCTACAAAAAACTTTAGAAGATGTTTAGCCTGGTCAAAATCTATCTCATATTGTCCTGCATATGTGTCTGGTTTGTATAGCTTCAGGCCCAATGCCTTGTCTTTAGTCCTAATTCCTGCCACATCTTGACCTTCAGGTGGAAAAACTACATGTACTGATTTTTTTCCATATTTTTCATATATGTATCTGCTCAAACCCCCAGAAGTACCACCTGTACCAAAAGCACAAACAATTCCAAAATCTTCTAATGAATTTCCATGTTCATGTAATTGTTGGTCTATCTCAACTGCGGTAATAGTTTTATGTGCATCAATGTTTAGTTCATTATCATATTGTTCTGGACAGAAACAACCGTATATCTTAGCAAGAAATTTTGCCAAGTTTATGATATCTTGAGCCGCTAAAAGTGATTCTACTTCAGAATTTACATTATCAAAAACTGCAGGATCAAAACCAAGTTCAGATAATTGTGAACGAATATTAGCAGCAGTTGCTTTTGCAGCTAAAATATTTGGATTGTCTTTCATTCCTGGAGCTGGACATACATCCATGTCAAGATCTATGATGCGGATATTCTCATTTCTTAATTCCTTAAAGACTCCTTCCTGTAGCTTTCTTGATACAAGTGAAATCACTGTTAATCCAAGTTTAGATATCTGTCCAAGAGCAATTCCAAAATTTCCTGAGGTTGCTTCAATTATTGTTTGTCCACTTTTCAGTTTTCCTGTAACAATAGCATTGTGTATGATATGAACTGCAGGTCTGACTTTTATCGAACCTGTTAGTAAGTTAGAATCAAATTTGCCAAAAACTTTTAGATCTGTATTGGCAAGATTTATCTTGTAAACTTCTTTTGCACATTCTTTCAAATCTTCGGTCATATCAATTAACGGTGTTGCATTGACAATCTTTGTTTCTCCTTGATTCTCTTCAAAGTGAGGTGTCTTACTCCATACCTCCTGCTTAAAACGCTCAAGCAGATCTTTATCAATATCTCTTCCTTTAGTTTCTTCCAAAAATCATTCTCCTCTGAAATTTCATCCGTTGTAATCTCATATAAAATATCTGTTAGACTAAATTGTATTTACTTTATTTTTGATTCATTAAGTTCATGCATCTAATATTCTAATTACTTTACTTGGAATATCATGTAGTCTACTTACAGCCATAGTTTTTTCATATCCCAAATGTCTGAGATTGTTTGCTATGGTGGTAGCTCTTACCGTATTTGGACCCAACCCTAAGGCTATCATACTAATGCCTAATCTTTTGAGAGATTTTGTCCTATTTCTAACGGCATCAGGATCTGATGGTTCTCCATCTGTTAATGTCAAAAAAATATCTGGTCTTTTTGACTGTAAAATTGGAAACATTTTGTCATATACTTCTGCTAATGGAGTGGAACCATTGGCAACAATCTGCGCTAATCTTTTTGCAGTAACTCTATTCCATTTTACATTATCTGGTTTAACAGACCAGCAAACAACTGACCTATTTTCAGTACTAAATGCATATACTGCAAATTTCACTTTGAGAAAAGATAAAACTTCACAAAGTGCAAGCGTAGCTTTTTTGTATTCTAGTGCATCTGATGCAATACTTGATGAGTGATCTAATAAAATAATTATTCTTGTTTTGATTGATTTTTTAATGTCTGTAAAAAATGGCTCATTTCCTTCAATGTAATTTTCTTCATCAAATTCATCTCCACTACTGAAATGTTGTTCTTTCCATCCTGATTTCAATTCTCTAAATTTTATTTTCAGATTATTTATCAAATTCATATCGTAGATTACTGTCTCATCTACATTAGTGACAGTTGGAATTTGAACTCCTATTGATTCAGGAGTTAGTCCTTTATTGTCATTTTTTTTATTTTCGTCTAGCAATACTTTGTATTCATCATAGATATTATTTCCACTTAATGCAGCTTTTGGATCAATTTTTCCAAAATCACCTTCTTTATTTTTTGAAATCACTGTAAGAAATTTCAATAATTCTTCTTCTGAAACAGTCATATCTGCTTTCATAAATGGTAACGAAACAGGAATTGTAAGCAATGAATCTATATCCAAAATTTTAATAATTTCATTCACATTTTTTTCCATCCATTCTGTATCGTATTTTTTCTCTATAGATTCATCAACAATTTTTTTAGCAATTATTGATGCTTTTTTTATTCTTTCAAAGTGGCTAGCTTGTATTTCTCCCTTGAATTCTCCAAACATAAAATATTGATAAAAAGCTTCTACAATTCGTGCTTTTCCATAAACTGTATGTAATTGTGGTCTAGCTACAAACATGTATGAATAATTAAAGATAATCTCTTCATCCATGCCTTTCCAAAGTTTCCTACCTAGTTGTTCCACTCTGCGAGTTTCCATAGTGTTTAGAATAAATCCAAATGCATGATCATTACTAAGAATTTTTTTACAAAACTTTATTCTCATTGCTTCATACCACAATGAGGTTCTAAATTGCCTATATCTCTGAAAATTATCCCCCATTCTTTTTTCAATTGGTGTTAAGATGACTCTATTTTCTTTTAGTCTAGTTTTTGTCTCAATTTTGTCTGAAAATTCAACTATGATATTTTCTCTTTCAGACCATCTTCTGACTAAAAATGTGGCAATCTCCACTAATGATTCATTTCGTAATTGTAATGATTGCATCTAATTACCAAACATTGAGGTAATGATGTCGCTTACTTTTTGATATTCTATATTTCCCCATTGTGTATACACATTACCAAAAACAATTTTTGCAGATTCTTTCGGAGACATTCCACCATCTAGCAATTTTCCAAACGCTATTGTCTCCCTTAAACTTGGAGAATAAAATAATTCTTCCACAGCAGCTGCTTGTCTTAGTATATTTGCAAGTTTGATTGCCTGAACAATTTCAGAATCATAATTTCCCGAAACATGTTTCTTAACAATTTCTAATTCTATATCCTCAGGTGGATACTCTAGACGAATTCTAACTGGGAATCTGCTTAGTAATTGCGGTGGCAGTTCTTTGGTTCCACTATGTGTAAGAGGATTAATTGTTGCAATTACAAACCAGCCCTCTTTGGCTTTTACAGTTTCACCTGTGGATTCTTTTAGAGTAATCTGTCGTCTGTCATCTAGCGCTTCATCTAATCGTAGTAAAACATCAGGTTCGGCAGAATTTATTTCGTCTAGATACAACATACTACCATCACTCATTGATTTAATCAAAAGACCTTCCTCAAAACTCACTGTTCCATTCGTTAAGGTTTTTGTTCCAATAAGATGGCTCTCTCGTGTTCTAAGGCTAAAATTTATTGATTCTAGTTTCGCATTTTTGCTCTTTGCAAAATCTCTGACTAGAGATGTTTTTCCAGTGCCCTTTGGACCAATTATCAATACAAATAGATCTGCTTGGTGTGCTTTGTTTAAAATCTGAATAGAATTATTCCAATCTAAGTATGATGCTTCTTTTATCATTTGATATTTTTTCTAAGATCTACGTTTACAAATAAAGCTTAGTTTTGATATTGAGGTAATTTGGTATTAGATTCATCAAGAATTTGATGTAGTTTTTTACTCCAGTCATTAAATCCCTCTGGAGAATCGGGATAATCGTAATAATGTTTTGTCAAGAGTCTATTTTGTTGTGTAGTAAAACGCAAACCATCAGCAAGTTTTTTGTTAAGGGCACCTCTAATCATCATTCCTAATTTTGTAACATTAGAAAAGTCTGGGTGTTCTCCTTTTGAAATAGCTTCCACATCCATATTTCCCAAAAAGTGCTTCATTCCATAACTAATTTGCTCGTTAGTGAGAGTTTGAATTAATCTTCTGAAAATTTCTAGTCCTGCTGTTTTGTAACCATATTCATTTATGAATTCTTTATTGTATTTCCATAATCCTTTCTCAGTAACATCACCTGATTGAATTGATTCTACCACACATTTTCCAACAATAGTTCCAGCAACTAGTGCTGGGCCAATACCTCCAGCATCAAGTGGTTTTGGCATCCATGCAGAATCACCAACTAGAACAAACCCATTTGCAACCATGCAATCATTTTGTCTTCTTACTGAAACTTGGAAATTACCAGTTGCATTATTCTTATCTTGAGGATCTTCTGAAAGTTTTGGGTTTTTTATTGCATGATTTCTTTCAAGATACTGATTAATCAACATGGATACATTATCGTTTTTTCCTAATCTTTGATTTCTTTTGTCAAGGATTGTTTTTTCAACACCTAGACCAATATTCACTTTGTTTTTTCCTTTTGGAAATACCCATCCATATCCTCCTGGAGCAATATCTTGATCAAGATGAATTATACAATAATCAGGATCGAATTCAGTTAGATCTTCTTCACCATGATCAAAATACATGATGTGTCTTCCTGTTGATTCTACATCTTTACGGTCAACTTTCCTCTCCATCTTTGTTGTATTGGAAATCTGGTTTCGAAGCATAGATGTCATTCCAGTTGCATCGATTACAACTTTGGCTGTCTTTTTGTAAGGTGTTTTTGTTTTATAGTCTATTCCTTGAACTCCTATCACTTGATTCCCGTCATACACTAATCCTGTGAGATTAATTTCAAAATCAAAATCTACTCCCATAGCTAATGTTCTTTCGTTTTGACGTTGTGGTAGAACTTGTCTGTTAAGCATATATCCTGCACCATCAAATGGAATTGATGTTTCTCTATCTGGAGAAAATGCCATTACACCTTTGACTTTATATTCGATTTCTGGTTCACTCCAATTTACTTTGATTCTATTTGCCATGAAATCTACAGCTTCTTTACTAACTGCATCTCCACAAATCCAACCTGCAATACTTTTCATTCCAGGTAAGTTTGATGGATTTCTATCAATTACTAGAATTTTTAATCCTTGATTAGAATAATGTGAAACAGATTGAGCAGCAATAGTTCCTGCTAATCCTCCTCCAGCTATTATGACGTCATAATCTGCCACAAAAGAACGCCCGTTTATCCGTATTTAAAATAATACCATGATTACATGTCAGGAAACGTTTGTTGTTCAATTCAAAAATGGGGTCGGTTCGTCGCGGCGTCTTCAAAGCTTTCGCTCAGACTGGAGCGGCTATTATCTCCTCATTCCCAAATTAAATTATCTCGTTATTCCTATTTAATCTAGTTGGAATATTTTGCTGAATATTTTGACCGTGTCTTTTTTGTTGTAGATTGGAGTGTAAATTTTCACCTTTATTGCATCTTTTTCCTTAAACATTAGATTTCCTTTAATGAATTCTTGTTTGTCTAGTCTGATGTGAAATCTGGAATCTACGGTTCTTTCTTCTATCTCTTCAACCAACTCCTTTATCTGATCATTTGATAATGATTCAACTAATTTTTCAACAAACTTTTGAGCCTGATTTTTTTCAATTTTGGCATTTAGTATTGTTATTGGATTTTCAAAATGGCCAGTAGTCTGATTAACTGTGAAATCTCCTTCTTTCAACTCAAACATTTCTTCAAAAGACTTCAAGAATTTTGAAATATCTTCTGTAGCATGTATTATTACATCAATTGTAACTTCTAATTTGTCAACCATTATCTATAAGAATACGTTATTGTTTAGGCTTCAAGTAATGCTATTTCTTTTTCTGCGGTTCTGATAAGCTTAACTTTCTCAAGACCCACATGTCTTACTCTGATAACTTTCTTAAATGCAGCCATTATATCTGAATTAATCTTACTGTAACATGTAGCCTGAACAAATTGGTCAACTGTCATTTGAGGTACTGTATTGTTAATTACATCTTTTGCAATCAATCGCAATGCATGTTTTCTAGATGTGTTAAGTTGTCTATGTGTAAGAGCAAGTACTTTGATTCTAAAGACATATCCATCTTTAGTTTTGATATCTATGATGAAGTTTATTCTAGATGAACCACGTCTAATTAAACTACGCAAAAATTCTTTGGAATATTCATATCTCTTAAAAATCGTAGTAGCTTTATCACCTTCTACTTTGTTAATTTGAAAGTACATTTTGTATTGATGCTGTGATGGATCTCCTTTTAGAATATCGTATAGGGTTACTTCCAGAACTCTACCTGGTGCATTCTTATCATCAGTAATTGGAACGTATGCAATTGGAACATTGTTAAACGAATCTGGAGCGCTAACTGTTACCCATTTCTTTTCTCGCCATTTGTCCTTTACTCGTCCTTTTCTACGTGCCAATTATTAACGACCTTTGAATCCAAAATATAAGGGTATGCGACTAGATTATGTTTTTGCCCATGTATTTTTGTAAAACTTTTGGAATAATAATATGGCCATCTTTAGTTTGAAAATTTTCCATTATTGAAACCAAAACACGTGATGTTGCAATTAATGTGCTGTTTAATGTGTGCAAGTATTGTGTTTCTTCATTTGTCTTTTCTCTAAATCTAATCTTTAGTCTTCTTGCCTGATAATCTAAACAATTTGAACAGGAAACAATTTCTCTGTATGTATTTTGTCCTGCCATCCACGCCTCTATATCATATGTTTTTGCAGAAACTTTTCCCATATCCCCTGATGATAGAAGCATTACTTTGTATGGAATTTCTAAATTTTGGTAGAAATCTTCAGCAATTGATAACATTCTTTCATGTTCTTTCCAAGATTCCTCTGGACGTGCAAAAACAAATTGTTCAATTTTGTCAAATTGATGCACTCTGAAAATTCCTTTTTGGTCTCTACCGTGTGCACCTGCTTCTTTTCTAAAACATGGACTTACACCAGCATACCTTAATGGAAGATCTTTTCCTTCTATTATTTCATCAGAGTGCATAGCAGCTATTGCATGCTCTGATGTTCCTATCATGTAGAGATCTTCATTCTCAATTTTGTATATTACTTCTTCAAAATCATCAGCTATTATTGCCCCTTCCATAGATCGACGATTGATCATATATGGTGGCTGAACCAAAGAGTAGTTTTTTTCTGCAAGAAAATCTAATGCATAATGAATAAGAGATTGATTTAATCGCACAAGATCATTTTTTAGATAATAAAATCTCGCACCTGCAACTTTGGCGGCTCTTTCAAGATCAACTAAATCCAAGTTTTCAGAAATATCAATGTGATCATTTATCTTAAAATCAAATTCAGGAATTTTACCCCATTTTTTTATTTCCCTGTTAGCAGTTTCATCTTTTCCAACAGGTACAGACTCATGAATCAAATTTGGAATAGTTAGTGCTAAACTTGAATACTTTTTTTCAATTTCTTCTTGTGATGCTTCTAGTTTTCTAAGTTCTTCTGAAATATTTTTCATTTCAGCTAAAATATCTGACGTATCTTCACTGGATTTCTTTTTTTGAGAAATTGTTGATGCTATTTGGTTTTTCTTTTTTCGTAACTCATCCGTTTTTAATATGAATTCTCTTCTTTTTTGATCCGAATTTATCAATTCATCAAAATTAAATTCGACTGATCTTGCTTTGAGCATATCTCTTATGATTTGAGGTTTTTCTTTGATTATTTTTGGATCTAACATTATTCAATCACCTTTAATGCAACCTGAACATGTTCTAAAACTTCATCAATAGTACTAATCAATTTTTTCATGCTTTTCTTACTCTCAAAATTAAAAACAAGTTTGTTATCAATATTTTCAACATAAAGACTCAATCCTTCTGGAAAATTTACATTGTCAGGTTCCAATGCTCTTTTTACAGTCTCTGCCTTTTCTTTTGAAAGATTATTGAGAATTACCTGTACTTGACATGTTAACGACATTTACTTCTAAATAATCTAGAAATCCATCTAATTTGTCTTTAGTTATTTTTGCGCCAGCTGCTGCATTATGACCTCCACCCACACCATCAAATTTCTCAGCACCCATTCTCATTAATTCGCTTAAATTAATCTCTGATTTACATCCAAATGATTTTCTTGATGAAAATTTGATGGTATTTTCTTCGCCACCTGTTCTCAAAATTACAATTTTTCCAGCATTTTTTGGTGAACCTGCAATTAACGACGAAATTGTACCTGTCATCATTTCTGGAACAATTCCCTCTCCATTTACCATGACGCATGTCTTACTTTCTGAAACTCTCCATCTTTCGTTTGTTAGAACATTCATGTATTCTCTAATCATTTTTCTATAGTCTGTAAGTATTGTTTCACCTTCTCTTAGAATCTTGTTTCTATCTCCCATACAAACTGCAATTCCAACTCCTGCTCTGCTTATCCTTCCACACGAATTGAGCATTGTTGAAAATTCTCTACCATCTCGCAAAAAGCTCCTTTTGTCTTCTCTTGGAAATGTATAGGTATATCCAATTAATTCAGACATTATCTCAGTTGCATTCTTTCCCGAAGTGAATTTTGAAATAGTTTCGATGACTGATCTTTTTTCATCATCATTTAGCTCTGCTGGTACTCTCCATCTACCTCCATCCTTTAGTTGAATTCCAGAAGAATTCAAAAGTGAAAGACATGCATCTCTATTCCAAGTTAGACCTTCGATAAATGGTTGTGATGTAAATGCAAGTGCATCTGGAAGTGGTCTTGTCTCTCTTCCAACTAATAGTAAATCCAGATCAATATCCACTAGTCCCTCTTCCTTTGCAGTATTGGCAATCTCATAATTTTTTCCAATGAATGATTTTCTTTCACCCTGATCTTGTCTGTCTCCTAAAGCTGAAACAACAGCTATTGCAGACAAGTCAGAATTTTTATCATCTAATGCCATTGCTGCAAGATATGCCATTCCTCCTGCACAAATTTCAGTGCCGCCATCAATACCATACTTCCAAGCATTGATGACTTTTTGATTATCATGTTCTTTTTCTGATATCTGATGATGATCTAATACAATCCAATTTTCTCCTAATGATTCATCTAAATTATTTGCAAAACCCCCAGCAAGATCTATAATTACATGAAAATCTCTTGAATCTTTTTTTAGAGAATCAATCACTTTTTTACTAAATTCTTTGGAAGTTCGCACCGTACATCTTGCACCTGCTCTAATGAGGGCTTTTGTGATAATACTGCCTGATGTTAATCCATCACAATCAATATGAGTTGTAACTGAAATTGATTTTTTAGATTTTATACAATCTGAAATCTTATCTTTGAAAAACGAAAGAGACTCATCAAGAGTTTTTGTCATTACTCTAATTGAGCAACTACGGATTTATATTTCCAGTTTTTAGGAATGCGATCTATTCTTTTGTAGTACACCGACAGTCTATGCACTTTAGCCTCAATTAACTCGAGGGATCTAACATTTCTGTTATCTCCTTTGTTTGTCTTTAGGTGTTTTTGAAGACCTACTGCTTTTTTTACAATATTATCTAGATCTTCTGGCATTTCTGCTTGAAGATCATTTTCTTCTAATATCTTTCCAAGACTTTTCTTAGTTATTGGTTTAATGAGTGGAATTGAATGTTGATCTCTAAGTTTTAGTCCAATTTGACTAGGTGTTAGTCCATCTTTAGAATATTTCACAACCAATTCTTCTATTTCTTTGGGACTAAGAGTAATCCATGATGGAACACGAAGTGTAGCTGGTCTAATGGTGTGTGATTTTCCATGTCTATGTGTGTGTAATCGTCCCATGGCGTGGCTGACTTTAGAACAAAATTAAACGTTACTTTTCCGGATCTCGTACATAACATCTGCATTTTGGGGTTTAGAATAAAAGTTAAATATGCACATTATCATCAGAACGAACAGGTAAACCGTATGAATACAAAAATACTTCTAGCAGCATCCTTAATCGCTGTATTTACCATTGGTTACTATGCAGAAAACGCAATCGCATTTGCGCAATACATGGGTAATGTTGGTTCACAAGGAGAAACCGGAGAATACACCTTAGAAGAAGCGCTAGAGATTCAAAGAAGAAGAATCGAATCCGCAGAAGCTAACCCAGGACAAGGATCAGGTACACCTTATCTTGATGCAGGTGGTGTAGCTGGAGCAGCTATAATCGCAGGTGCAGTCTTTGGTGGTATATCAGGAGCTTTCTTCATTAGAGGAAGATCTGGCAAATACGCAGCAATGGGACGAGGATAAACAAACCTTATTTTTCTCTTATTTTATTTGATAGTCTTTAGTGAATACTGATCTCGTACTTTTTGATAATAAAAGAAATGTATATATCGCACAAATAGAGCCAAAATATACAATGACTCCTATAGTAGGAACTTTCCTAAGCATCCTGTCTTCACTTACAGGTCAGTTAGGACCAAACTATGATCCATTATTTTATGATGTAATGATTTACATCTTCGGAACCATAATGTTCTCAATATTCCTTCTTGGAATTATCTCATTCTGGTTACGTGTACACGGCTGGGCTTACAAAGACAACCGTGAGAGATGGGTAGATGAATTGGATAGACACTTTGAAAGAGAAGGTATCGGTCTAATTCCAGACAACGGTAAATACTGGTAAAATTACTTCCTTTCCTCTTTTCATTATTTTAAAATTTTCAATAAATCTATTTTTGTTATAGACTTAATTATTTTCTAAAGTCTGAACTGCTATTGGAATTATCTCTCAAATTATTGCTTAGTTTTGAGGTGGTAAGTAGTCCTTGTCTTTTGCCTCATCGTATGCCTTTGAGACAAATACTGCCTTGTAGTGATATCCGTCTTGTAATGGTGTTTTGATGAAATTCTCTGATTCTCTACCATTGACATATATCTTTGATTTTGTCTCATCCATATCTCTTAGAGGAAATTTGAAAATATACAAAAAGTGTCCTATTTCAAATTGAGGGTCTTCCTTCCATTCTGCATAAACAGTTCCATCATCAGTAAACGTGTAAATCGCTCTTTGACATCCTTCCATAAATCCAACATTGGCTGGAATGTCTGCCTTTTGATTATCAACATATAGTTCAACGGTAAATGACATCTTCCAATTTGTTTCAATATTGTTTATACAAGCATTATGTGGTTGTTCCCCCATGAATGGATTTACTACTAAAATTGTAATCAAAACTGTAATAGCTCCTATACCTGCACTTAAACCCAAAAATCTTATAGTCTTCTTTTTCTTGTATGGATCTCCCATACCCGGCCACTTCATGTGATAATTTTTTGAGGATTACTTAAAGTTCTTTCTGTTACTTGTCCATTATCTCAATAATGTCAAATTGATCTTGGTGATCAGCAAGAAAATAAGTGATCTCATCAGAATCAATTTCAAGCCATTCTGATTCTCCACAGTATGGTAAGTAATCTTCAACAAACAGATCTCTTGGTCCTGTCATTCTTACGATCATCTTGTCTTTCTTTGGAATAATCCCAAATGGTAATTTGAGTACTTTTCCTCTTTTTTGATTTTGTATGTTTACCTTGTAGATATCATTACGAAATTCAACATCTCCAAAAAAATAACTTTGGAAAATATCTATTTTTATTATTTTAAAACTTAACACAATCTTTCTAGTTTTTTCTTGCAGATAAAACTTGGTTAATTATTTGTGATGATTCATTACGATTCACGTAATGAATACTTAGAAAATGAAAAGGAAAAATTGGGTAGTTTAGATAACTTGCCAGGGTCTTGTTGCAAACGTGATTACATAACCGACACCAATGATGATTGATTGGTATGCAATGTTGGTATATGGAATTGGTTTGATAATTGGCTCTCCTTCAACGACTACTGTTTGACCTGGACCTAGTCCTGGACCCACTTTTGCTACGTTGAGTTGGGTGTGTACATGGTATACACCTGCTTCAAGTGCTTTTGCAGATAATGAATATTCGACAACAGCGTTACCTGAAATGTCAAAGACGTTTCCTGGTGGATCTCTTGCTAGCATCTCCCATCTGTTACCTGCGTTAGTGGATTCTGAGAAAATGGAAATCCATCCTCTTAGATCTCTTTCTACAAGACTGACTAAAGTACCTTGAACAGTCAAGGTTTCGCCAGTTTGCAGGGATTGTCTGTTGAAAGTTTCATCTTCAATTCTGATGAAACGACTCTGAAGTTGTGCTTGGACACCATGTGCATCTGCAGTTGGAAGTATGGAATCAACCCAGTTGAAACCAAGTGTACCTAATGCAAGTACAGCAGTGAGTCCTAATACGAAAATCTTTTTTTCGACCATAGTCCTAATATCCTGAATCATAATACACATTGTTATATATTTTACCTTGATAGCGAGGATCGATATGCTTTGACTATGCTAATCATTAATGATTAACATTGAAATTAAAAAAAATATAATGAAATTATTTCAAATTAATTTGTTTTTTATATGAAATATTATGTTATTTTTTTGTATATTTTATTAGAAATTTTATAAAATTACCTTATAGTAAAACACTTGCTTTATATTCAGAATTACACGATAGTCATCATGGCACAGATGCCCGCATTAATCCCAAAAGAAGTTGAGATTCAGAGACTAAAGAAAATCTGGCTCATCGTCATTGCTATGGGATCCACTGCAGCATCAGTCGAAGTAGACAACTTCGTTGATGGTTCTTTACATCAGACATCTATCAGAGATAGTGCATTTACACCAGCACACTGGTGGCTATACTCCCACTTCATAACATTACCACTTGGATGGGCAGCAGCAGCAATCTATGATAGAAAAGTACCAGTACTCAGAGGTCCAAATAACTCAATTAACACTGGATTGAAGATGACCATTCTTGGTTACCTTGCAACCATGTTTACAATTGGAGTCAATGAGATGTGGCACTTCTGGTTTGTAGAGGAAATCTTTGCAGTACCAAATCACTGGATGTTTAACATGGGTGTCGTAGTGGCATTCATGGGAGCACTTGCATACGTAGTCAGAGTATATGCTAGACTCGTAGAACTAGGTGCAGAAACTCCAGGTGAGAATCCGTACGTTGCAGAGATGTACAAGATGGCTTTAGAAGGCAAATTGTACAGCAGAGCAATTCCATAGACATACAAAGTGCAAAAGCACATTTTTTCTCTTTTATTATTTTAGTTATTACGAAGATCGTACTAGGCCCGTCGTTTAAGAAAGATTTAAAAGGATTCTGAATCGTATAAGTCTAGAATGACTCTTCCGAAAGGATTTGGTTCAAGTGGCGCAGGTGGCGCATCTAGTTCTGATGTAGAACGAATGATTGGTAGACGTGTCGAAAATATGACCGGTATAATCACTCTATCTTACATTGCAGCTTGGTTGTCAACTTTTGGTGGTACTTGGGCAGGATATACCTATTATCCTTGGGCATATCCAACAAACAGTGGACATTTCGCGTTCATTGTTCTGACAGTTATTGAAGGAATTGGTTACCTCTTCTGTGTTAAAGTTATGGAAGAAGGCTCTAAGAAAAACAGCAATGGTTTAATTGCAGCAGTTCTTGGAGCAACCGCAGTAGGCACTGTAATCATATCACTATATGTCGGATTTTAGAAGGAAACTCCTTCAGCATCTTCTTTTTACTTTATTTTAATAAAAAGTAACGATCTCCATCACACTCTAAAATTTTATATACCGACCATTTTATCTAGTTGATAATGGTCTGGCTAAGACGATGTACTCACTACTTATTCATAGTAGTAGTTGCAGTTAACTCAACACTGTTAACAATTAATGCAGGTGACTACATTTTCTATACTGACTGGGCTTGGACTTCGTTCAC
>JANPCQ010000003.1:0-12961 GCA_031431055.1 Nitrosarchaeum sp. | reverse complement strand
TGAAACTATCCAAATTATGGATTCAGAAACTTTTGAGACAATTGATGTCACTTTAGTTGATGCTGAAATAAATGGAACAATTGAAAATGGACAAAATGTTGAATATTGGAAAGTAATGGACAGAACTAAAATCATGAGAATAAAAAGTTAGATCTGAAACAATTACTAGTATTCATTTTAGCCACTTTAAATCTTACATTCGTACAGTAATACTGGATTTAGTATCGGCACTATTTCATTATGGGATATATTTGACCTCTACATAGTGGTTACAAGGACGTGTTTACCGATAATTTACATTACAACGTGGATGCACAAATAACATTCACAGCTAAAATAATGCATATTCAAAGTTAGTATGGGTGCTGATGATGAGCGGAAAAGCCGTCTGATGTTTGATGAGGATTATGAGTAATGAAGCATCCATATTTTCCTTTGAATATTTGTTAAATTATTTTGCAAAATGAAGCTAGCAGCTCTTTTTTCAGGTGGAAAAGACAGTACCTATTCTATTTTCTTGGCAAAAAAACAAGGCCATGAAATAAAGTGTCTCTTGAGTGTTTTCCCCAAGTCTGATGAAAGTCATTTATTACATCATCCTAATTTACAATGGACAAATCTGCAATCTCAATCAATGCAAATACCTCAATTGACAATTAAATCTGAATTCGATGAAACTGACAATGAAATAAACTTGCTAGAAAAAATTCTGATTCAAGCTATAGAGAAATATCAGATAGAAGGATTAGTGCATGGTGGTATCCAAAGTCAATTCCAAAAAGAAAAATTTGAAAATTTATGTAACAAGTTAAATCTCAAATCAATCACACCATTATGGAATCGTAATCCGCTAGAATACATGAATGAATTGGTATCTTCCAATTTTATATTTATCATTACCAGTGTTTCATCCGGCGGATTGGATGACTCATGGCTTGGTAAAATAATTACAAAAAATGACATTGATAATCTTTATGCACTCTCTTTAAAATTTGGTTTTAATTTAAATTTTGAAGGCGGGGAAGCAGAAACATTTGTTGTGGATTGCAGTCTTTTTTCACACACAATTAAAATCATTCAAGGAAAAAAAATTTGGGATGGTTATAGAGGAAGATTTGAAATAGTGGATGCGAGGCTAAATTATAATGCTTGACAGTCTAAAGAATAACCTACGTGATGCAATCAAGAAAATTGTAAAATCTTCTGGCATAGATAAAGAACTTATCAAAGAATTGTCAAAAGATGTTCAGAGGGCATTATTGCAATCTGATGTCAACGTAAGACTGGTTCTTGAAATTACAAAACAATTAGAAGCACGATCATTAAATGAAACACCTCCTCCCGGGTTGTCAAGAAAAGATCATATTGTAAAGATTCTGTATGATGAACTTGCAAAGTTGTTAGGTAAAGAAACCGATTTTGATTTCAAACCTGGTAAACAAAATAAAATAATTATGCTTGGAATTCAAGGAAGTGGAAAAACAACTGTAACTGCTAAACTTGCTAAATTTCTAACTAAACAAGGTTACAAAGTTGGTGTAATAGGTGCTGATACATACCGACCAGGGGCATTAGTTCAACTACGAACTATGTGTGAAAAATCAAATGTTGAAGTATACGGTGAACCAAACAACAAAGATTCTCCTGACATAGTGAAAAATGGTTTAAAACATTTTGAAGAATTGCCTTTAGATGTAATCCTAATTGATACTGCTGGACGACATAAAGAAGAAAAGGATCTATTGGCAGAAATGGAACAAATTAACAAAGTTACTGCGCCTGATCTTGCAATACTTGTTATTGATGGAACTATTGGTCAGCAATGCTTCAATCAAGCGGAGGCATTTCATAAGACAATTCCTGTTGGTGGAATTATTATTACAAAATTAGATAGTTCTGCAAAAGGCGGCGGTGCAATCGCAGCTTCGGCTGCTACTGGTGCACAAATCATGTATATTGGAACAGGAGAACGAATTGATGATTTAGAAAAATTTTCCCCAACTAGATTTGTTGGTAGATTGCTTGGAATGGGTGACATTCAAGCAGTTTTAGATTTAGCAAAAAGATTAGAAAATGAAGGAGATGATGTTAGACTAAAACGAATTTCAAGTGGGAAAATGAACATGGATGATTTTTTCTACCAATTAGAAGAAGTGACCAAAGTAGGCTCATTGAAAGGATTTCTTGATAACATGCCTGGTCTTTCAGGTATGGTAAAGGATGATCAATTAGATCAAATGGAAGGAAGAGTGTCAAAATGGAGATTCATTATTCAAAGTATGACCAAGACAGAAAAAGCAGATCCGGATATATTGAACTCATCTCGAATTAAAAGAATTTCAAGAGGTTCTGGTTGGCCAGAACACGAAGTTAAGGAACTAATCAAAAATTATAAAAATTCAAAAAACATGATGAAAGCATCAAAAGGAAGACAAATGCAAGGTGCACTTCGTCGTATGGGCTTTGGTTAACCCTCCATTTGTTAAAAATTTAAAATTAACATGACTACCATCAAAGAAATTATTCCTATCGCAAATCAAATTATAAAAGATTATGATTTATGTGATAGCTGTTTAGGCAGGCTTTTTTCTAAACAAATGAACCTTTCCTCAAATAAATTACTTGGGAAAAAATTAAAAATGTCTGTAAGACAATCATCTAAAAAATGTTTTATTTGTAACAATCTTCTGGATAATCTCACACCATATCTGAAATTAATGCTTGATGCTTCTTCTAAATATAATTTTTCATCTATGGTTGTCGGGGCTTTAATTAAACCATCCATAATAGACCGAGATGATTATATAAGATCAAAATACAAACTGCGAGGAATTGACAGTGTTAAAACTGATATTACCAAAGAACTTGGAAAACAATTCACTAAAAAAATAAAGAAAACAATTGATTTTCTAAACCCAGATCTTACTTTTACAATTAACTTTAAGGATGAATCATGTCAACTACGTTCAAAACCCATTTTATTACATGGAAGATACACTAAATCCGAGAGAGGATTACCTCAAAAACAAAAATCATGTGTTAATTGTTCTGGAAAAGGTTGCAGAAGTTGTAATTTCCATGGCATCTCTGAGTATGATAGCGTTGAAGGTAAGATTTCTGAATTTCTTTTTAATAGATTTGGAGGAACAACTGCAAAATTTACTTGGGTTGGTGGCGAAGATAAATCTAGTTTGGTTTTAGGTTCGGGGAGACCATTTTTTGTCAAAATTCAAAACCCCTTCAAAAGACATCTCACTCTACCTCGAAAAATATCCTCTGATTCTCTTATCATACATAATTGCAAAATAATTCCTGATCCTCCAAAAACACCAATTAAATTTAATTCCGTAATAGAATTAAAAATTTCTACAGAAAATGAAATCCAATCTACTGCTATGAAGAATCTACGGATTCTTCTCAGTGCACCTGTAGTAGTTTATGAAAAATCTGGAAAACGATCTGAAAAGTGGATCTCTGATTTAAAATATAAAAAAACTTCAAAAAACAGTTTTACTTTATTTATTAAAGCAGAGGGTGGATTACCTGTAAAACGATTTGTAGATGGTGATGATGTAACTCCTGGAATTCGTCAAATTATTAATGATAAATGTACGTGCATAACATTTGATTTTCTTGAAATTAACCTAAAATGATAACAATTAACTAATGCCTAATTTTTTACATAAATATGCCAATACGAAAAAGAGGTAAACATAAGCGACATGCAGATCAAAGAGCTGATCGACGTAGGAAAAAGACAGCAAAATCAGGAAAACCAAAATCCCGATAGAATCAACCTTTTTACATTCAAATTTCTCGAGAGGTTATAATGGATCCGTTAATACGAATGAGAGAGGCACATCTTAAGGGATTAATTTCAGACGATGTCTATGATCTAGTTGTAAAACGCTTTCCTATAACTGTGGATGGCATTAACAGAATTGAAAAAGCCTCTGGAATACGTTATCCCACAGCTTACGTAGAGCCCTCAATTGTTATTTCATCTCCCAATCCAAATTCCTATGAATTTGGAATCTTATTTGCTCGCACCATCCCAATATTTTTTGATGACAAATTTCATGTCGTAATTCAGATTTCTGCACCCCTAGTTGCATATGGTCTTAAAGGTACCATACATGCAATTTTGGCACATGAGTTTTTACATTTTCTGGAATTGATTCGAAAAATTTCAAAAATGGAACTACTTTCTGATGAGATTACCGGGAATCTATTTGAAAGCGTCTATACGGATGAAGCAAGATTGTTTGAACCAAAGGTTGTATTCAAAGATAGAGCTTTGTTAGATCATATCACAAAACGATTCCCCGCAGGTTTTAGAGATCATAAGTTAGAAGATAAAGTAATGAAATTTTGGTTAGAGAAAAATCTTCCAAAAATAAACATCTCCCTTGATGCCAATACCGTCAAATTATCGGCCGAGTCCTTATCTAAAATAAAACTAGATCCTGCATTTTTACATAGAATAGACCAACTAGAACAAAAAAGTGCTAAAATTATTAAGAAAAAACTTTATTGATTAAATTCTGTTAATCCACATTTTCCGCAGGTGTTTCTATCTTTATGTTTAGACATGAAAACTCCTTTTCCACATCTAGAACAATTTTTTCTACCTCTTGATAATTTATCTCCGTCAATTTTGAAATATTTATAAACATTTGGGCTAGAACCTTTTTTTCCAGCTGATGCTTTTTTTGCTGCCATTATTCAGATTTCTCCGATTCTGGCGCAGCTGCAGTATTTGCTTCAGATTGTTTGGCTTTTGCTTTTTCCAATCTTTCAAATATTACTGGATTGATATGTTTTTTTGCAAGCACTTCATCATCATAAACATAGAATGTTCCTGTAACAAGTGGTTTGCCTACCTGTGTTTGTAGTCTCATAGGAATTACAACTTTTCCTGACAGTTTGAATTCTTTTGTAATCATATCTACTGCTTCAAGTTTTTTGAGTTTTCCTCCCAATCCTGTAAAATTACAGATCAGCTCTCTTCTTGATAAGAAGGTGTTATTTACGTCGTTTATCGTCTGAATAATAGACATGTACCCAAAATCCTTAAGATATTTCATATAAACCTTGATTGAAATTAGAGAACAAATTTATGAAATTTCAGTTAAATAATCATATGGAACGATACATGATTCATTTACAAAATAATGGGTATCTCCCAATACATTCATCTGAACTTGTTCACAGGGCAAGAGAACTTTGTTCAGACATGCACGCATCCATAAGAGTTGCTCGAGTAGCCAGTAAATTTCTAGAATTTGATGTCTCCATTAACCCAAATGACTTGGATCTGTTAATTGAAAAATTGAGTTCAATTGGCAAATTAGACAATACAAGACATGTGATTGAAGAAAAAATTGAAAAAGAAGAGGGGCTCAAAGATGGTATTTTTTATTTTAATAATGAACGATTTTGGGAGAGCCATGAATCTTTGGAAGGCGTTTGGAAAAAATGTTATGGTAAAGAAAAAGAACTTGTACAAGGAATTATTCTTCTTGCTGTTGCTTTTGCGCATAGACAAAAAAATGAGAGTAGTATCGGTATTGGTATGTTAGGGCGTACATTAGAAAAATTAGGTGACTCTCCTGCGGTATATAGTAATATCGATGTTGATAGGATTCGAAATAAAATAAAAGAAATGCAAACAACTAAAGATTTGGTTATATTTGAGATTTAATTAAATCAAGAGCTGTTGTTACTACGTCTGCTCCTTGAATGAGGCCTATGCTTCCTTTCTTAGCTTGATTCTCAGTCATTCTAGTGGTTCCGTCATTTTTGATAAAATTTCCTGACACTAAAATCGGTACAGGATCATCACTATGGCCTTTGTTAATACACGGAGTTGAATGATCTGCAGAAATCACTATGGCTACTTTATTAGAATCAATATTTGCAAGTAATGTTTTGAAAAATCGTTGATCAATCTCTTCAATATTTTTCATTTTTCCAATCGCATCTCCGTCATGACCAAATTCATCTGGGCCTTTTAGGTGAACATAAATTGCATTTTGAGTTTCCATTGCTTTTGCGGCTACTCTGGCTTTCTCCTCATAATCAGTTAATCCTCCTGCTTCGAATGCTTTCATTTTCAATACTTCTGAAATTCCAAGTTCTACTGGCATATCTACAATACATGAGAAGTTCATGGAATACATTTCATTGATGGGTTTCACATCTGGATATTTGTTTCCTGCATCTCTTAGTAAAATACAACTCAGGCTTTTCTTTTTAGCATCATTTCTTTTTTTATTGATTGGACTTTCTTTCATAATTTTTAGTGATTGCTCTGTAAATTCATTAACTAATTTTGCTGTTTTCTTGGCACTTTCTGTCTCATCAAGAGGGAAACATTTTTCAATCCGTAAAAAATCTCCCACCGCCTTTGCTATTCCCATACCTTCTACTCTAGCATATGCAGGGTCTGTGTTGGTGATCTCCGATGATAGTTTTTCACCATATGTTCTAATTCTCACTGTGACTCTATGTCCTATTGTGGGTGATACGGCTACTGATGTATTTGGGTATGAAAATTTAATTTTATTTTCAATTTCTCTTGCAATTCCATCTGCGTCATTTTTTTCTATGTGTCTTCCTGCTCTTCTATCAATAATTATTCCTTCATCATTTAGTGTAGCATAATTTCCTCTTAATGCCAAGTCTCCATCTTTAAAGTCAATTCCAATTCCTATTGCTTCTATGACGCCTCGGCCTGCATAATCTACATGGTGAAATCTATATCCTAACATATTGAAAACTGCAATATCTGATTCTGGAGCAATTCCTTCCCCTACTGAAATCACTTCTCCAATCACTCCATTTTGTGCTAATTTGTCAAGAGTTGGGGTATTGGCAGCCTCAAGTGGTGTTTTACCATCTAAATCCGGGTGTGGAAGATCCCCCACCCCATCTAAAAGAACATAGATCATGTGAATATCAGAATTATTGATACTACCCATATTTCCCAGCTTTTTACTGCTCTCCTTTAAAGCTTGCATCAAAATATGCGATCAAAATAAAATTATTATTTACAACTTGGAAAATTCTCTGATCATTTTTACTAAAGAATATTTGTATTTTTAATGATTGTTGTATTTTATTAAAATAAAATTTTATTTCGGCATCCCTTTTTCTTTTTCAGTATATTGGAAAACGTTTTAACACACTTAAACTTCAAGTATGAATTATGGGAGACATGCGCAAAGATTATGTTTCTGAGCGTTTTATGATTGTCTCTAAAAAAGATGACAAAGTCATTGATCCAAAAAAATCCCCCTTTGCTCCTGGAAACGAATCCATGACAAACCCATCTGTTCTTTCCCTAGTTGCAAAAGATGGCATGTTGCAACGTCTTCAAGACAGTGAGGATGATTATGTTGAAGGTTGGTCGATTCGAGTTTTTGAAAATAAAAATCCTATAGTCTCAATTGACACTGAAAACTCTTACAGTGATAGGCCTCATTACAGTGAACCAGCTTATGGTTATCATTACATTGTAGTTGCTTCTCCTAAAGAAAAAGACACGCTAGCTACCATCGATGCTGAGCAATGGTCAAACATACTTGTAGTTGTTCAAGACAGATTACGATGGCTCTATACTCAAAAGGGTGTAACCTATGTTTCAATTTATGCTGATCAAGGTGAATCTGCTGGCAGTCAAAATCCACATCCTCATTTGAATGTCTTGACATTTTCAACCATTCCACCAATTATTGAAGAAGAGGCAGAGGCATCTTACAAAATTCTTAATGAAAAAGGGGTATGTCCAATGTGTCAAATTGTTAATGAAGAAATGGGCGGTCCCAGACAAGTTCTTCAAACTGAAGGATTCATTGCTTTTTGTCCTTGGGCACCATCATATCCATATGAGTTTTGTATCTCTCCAAAAAAACACACAACTAGTTTTTCTAAAATCACTCAAAAAGAAATCAATGATTTATCACTTATTTTACGAGCTACACTTGGTGGATTATCAAAAACAGTTAAAGACGTTTCATATAACATGGTATTTCATTTATCTCCTGAAAAGAAAAATAGCAGACAAATTCATTGGCATATTGAGATTTATCCAATAACTAAACCTTGGTCAGGTCTTGAGCGCGGTTATGGTATTTTCCTTAACGATTTGTCTCCAGAACAGGCAGCAGAAAAACTTGGTGCATCTTGCAGAAAAGAATTGGCCAATTTGGTTGGCATTGTTTGAATAGTTTAATTATCAACTAGATTTTGCTAGTATCATGTCACTAGAAAAATGGGCTGCAATTGCAAGTGTTGGATTGTTTGCAATGTTTGTTGGAGAAATTATTTCAATTTATCATTTTATGATTGATATTCCTACTAATTTTGAATTTGGTGTCACATTTGAACCAAGTCCAAAAATTCTTCAATTCATTTCTATTGGAGTAGCTCCTGCATCTATTCTAGCTGGGCTTTCGTTTATTCTATCAAGACGTTATGGATCTAAACAAATTGGTACTATGATACTAGGTGGTGGAATAATTTTGTTAATTGGAATGGCATATTGTTATACTCTTTTAGATAAACTCGTTGATTCCTATGTGATAGACTCTGTAGTTATCACTCCACCACTGTTTATGGGGATCTCTATTCCTGTGATGATAGTTGGAATTATTCTAATAAAAACAAACAAGAAACGCCCAAAAAAAGAATATTTTTAGATGTGATCAAATCTTAATGCATTTGCATTATGTTTGAAGCCTAATTTTTCATAAAATGGCTTTACCTCATCTGTACAATCTAAAATAGTCTTGTAACATCCTTGGTCTTTTGCGTATCTTAAAAGATATATAATAATTTTTTCTCCTATTCCTTTTTTTTGATACTCTTTGTCTACTACAACATCTTCTATGTGGCCGACTTTGCCTCCATTATGAATAAACTTGGTTTCTATTAGAAGTGTAGTCGAACCCACTATTTTTCCTTCTATTATTGCCACTGCAATAATGTGATCTGGATTTGAGTTCATTTTATCAAATATTTTTTCCGCAGTTTTTTTATCTATGTTACTTGCTTGACGAAGTGAATCTAATGCCTGTAAAAATCCATTCCAAAGATCTTCTTTTTGTAGTTTTCTAACTGTTATGTCACTCATTTTTTCTTATCAGATGTTTCCTAGTTTTTGAAGATACTCTTGATTTGCTTTTTTATATGATGCTTTATTTCCAATATCGAGGAATCCTTTTTTGGAAACAATACTGCTAACTAGTTTCTTTTTAGTAATTGCTTTTTTAATTACATCATCCATTCCATACGGTATATTTTTTGGAATCAGATTCATTATTCCTGGCTCCATTACATAGCAACCCATATTGATATTTGCCTTGATTTCTGGTTTTTCATTCCAAGCAACCACTTTATCTGTTTTGTTAGTTTCGATGACTCCGTATGGTAGATTAGTTTTGTATTCATACAAACTCATTGTAACAAATGATTTTTTCTTCTTATGTTGATTTATCATATTTCGTAAATTGAAATCAAATATGGAATCCCCATACATACAAACAAAAGTATCATCGACGAATTTCTCTGCTGTTTTAAGTTGACCAGCTGTAGCTAATGGTCTGTTGGAAACTGCATACTCAATACTTACTCCAAATCTCTTACCATCCTCAAAATAATCTTCAATTGTTTTTCTCAGATAACTGACACATAGTACAACTGATTTTACACCGTTTTTCCTTGTCCAATCAATTAGGTGCTCCAAAATTGGTTTCTCTCCTAATGGTAACATTGGCTTTGGGAGAAATGTTGTATATGGCTGTAATCTTGTGCCTAATCCACCTGCTAAAATTACTGCTTTCACGAGTTTCTATTTGAGATATGACTATTTATGTTCAAGTATGGATTTCTATTATACTTTAAAATTAACTAAATAGTTTTGAAATTTTTTCAATAATTAATGCAGGTGTTTTGGCAAAAATTATTATCATTGGTTCTTTTCCAAAATCTCCTTTGTGATAAATGACATCTGGCGGTTCTTCTAAATTTTTTATTGTGTATTTTATTCCCCATTCAATAGAAGATCCCTCTTTGGTTTTAACATTTTTGGGTTCTGCATTTCTATCATAACTAGAAACAAATAATCTCTTTTTTCTTAATTTTGAAATAGTTTCTTTATTGTATTTTAGATTAATTGCTGAACGTACATCGGGAAATTTTTTGTTCATTGTAATTAACGCCATTGCAACATGTTTTGATCCCCCATATGACAAATCTCCTGCAATTGTTACTGTATTTCCAGTTTTTACTATTCTACCTGAAACACCTAGAATGTCTTTAATTGATTCTGGATTTTTTTTTGAAAAGACAAAATTTGTTTGACATTCAGGAATGCTTTTATAAATATTTTTGATTTCTACAAACTTGTTAATTGCATTGATAAGTTCTGTGCGAATTACATCTTTGTTTTTTACTTGTGTGATGTTTATTCCATATCCTATATTCTTGGCATTTTTAATTGAATTATATGTAAATTGTTTTGAAAATTTTACTGCTTCTTTTAGTGATGTTCCATTTACCAGCGAAAATAGCAATGATGATGAATAATTACATCCACTTCCATGATTGATTTTTGGAATTTTTTTACCTGATATTGTATACTGACTCTTCGTTTCTAATATGAAATCTGAAATTTGTCCCTTTTTTGTTTCTAATCCTGTAATTACAATATTTTTTGCGCCCATATCTTGAATTTTTTGAGCAGCTTTTTGAAGTGATTTTTTTGAGTTAATTTTGATTTCTGATAAATATTCTGCTTCAAATTTATTTGGTGTAATTACTGTGGCCAACGGAATTAGAAATTTTTTAAAATCTTTGATGGCTATTTTTTCAATAAGTAAGCCCCCTGTTGTGGATTTTATTATTGGGTCTAATATGATTGGGATTTTCATATTTTTTAATTCTCTGTAAATTGTTTTTATTATTTCTGAATTGTATACCATTCCAATTTTAATTCCATCAATTTTAAAATCTGAAATTACTGAGTCCAGTTGATTTTTCAATATTTTTTGTGATACTGGTTCAATCATCCCAAAACTAGAAGTATTTTGACCTGTTATTGCAGTGATCACTGTTAACCCGTGTGCATTTAGCGAATCAAATGTTTTGACATCACTTTGTATGCCTGCCCCTGATGATGGATCAGAACCTCCTATAGAAAGTAAATTCATACTGTATTTTCAAAACTAGTCCTAATCTATTTTTCCTTTTCATTATAATTTTTGTTTTTTCTGTTTTCACATCTCTCTAAAACTATGTTTTTTTGATTTGATTTATTTCATGATCATAATAGAGCATTTATAGATCTGAAATCATTTTTATTTATTAATTTGAATAAAAAGAAAATTCCTCTAGTAAATGATGTCCCTGATGAACTATTGTGTACTGTATGTTTGTTACCCATGCAATATCAAAAGAAAATCAATAACGCCTTTCTTTGGCAATGTTTCAAGTGCGGTAAAAAATACTTTGTCTCTGCGTCTTCTATTAATTATAGCATTACAGAAACTTGGGGCTCATCTAAATAGAAAATATGTCTTAGAATATTAGAAAAGAAAATCGGATCTCAGAAAATACATATCTTTAGTTTTCTATAAGATAGAATTAATTCAAAGATAGATAAAATCAAACAAATTCTTCTTAATTTTGAGCGTATATTCACAATGTTTCTGTGTTTTTCATGATTGTTTAAATCAGGCAAAAACATAGATTATTTCATGGGTACTCAAATGAGTGCAGCACGAAGAGGTGTTGCTACTGAGGAAATGAAAAGAGTGGCAAAAGATGAAGATGTTACACTAGAATGGTTAATTCCTAAAATTGCAAGTGGTTCGATTATTATTCCTAGCAATAATGTTAGGCCTCAAAAAATTCATAATGTAGGAATTGGCAAAGGTCTTAAAACAAAAGTGAATGTTAACATTGGTACTTCTACACTCAATGTAAACTTGGAGGAAGAGATTGAAAAAGCAAAGGTAGCAGTAAAATATCATGCAGACACAATAATGGATTTAAGCGATGGTGGTGATGTTAGAAAAATACGACAAGCTTTGTTAGAAGTTGCCCCAATAACCTTTGGAACTGTACCAATCTATGAAGCATACAATTATGGTGTGGAAGTTCATAAAAATCCTTTAAACTTAACTGAGGATGATTTTTTAAATGCATTTGAAAACAATGCAAAAGATGGCGTTGATTATACCACAATTCACTGTGGAATTACAAAAGACATTGCAAAAAGAATCCTCAAAGTCAAAAGATATGGTGGTGTTGTAAGTAAAGGTGGAACAATTACCGCGGCATGGATGTTAAAATATGATAAAGAAAATCCATATCTGACACACTATGATTATCTTATTGAGATTGCCAAAAAATATGATGTCACATTTAGTTTAGGTGATGCATTACGACCTGGCTCTATCCTTGATTCTCATGATGAACTTCAGGTTCAAGAAATGATCAATGTGGCACAATTAACTAAACGTGCTCATGCGCAAGATATCCAAGTAATGGTGGAAGGTCCAGGACATGTTCCATTAAACGAAGTAGCTGCTAATGTTAGATTGGCCAAATCATTAATTGGTGATGTGCCTTACTACGTTTTGGGTCCTTTGGTAACAGATGTTGCGTCTGGACATGATCATATAGCAAGTGCCATTGGTGCGGCTGTGTCTGCAAGTGAAGGTGTAGATTTGTTGTGTTATCTTACTCCTTCTGAACATCTTGCATTACCCAATGCTGAGGAAGTTAAGGCTGGTTTGATTGCATATAGAATTGCTGCGCATGCAGCTGATTTAGTAAAAATTCGTGACAAGGCAATAAAATGGGATATGGAAATGACTGAAGCTCGACGTACATTAGATTGGGAAAAACAAATTGCTTTGTCTATTGATCCTGAGGAAGCAGCTAGAATTCATAG
>JANPCQ010000002.1:0-4306 GCA_031431055.1 Nitrosarchaeum sp. | reverse complement strand
TACAATTCTAGTATCAAGTGATGCTGACAAGGCTCCATCTGTAACTATTCACACTGCAAAGTCAGGATCAGTCATAGCCAAACTAGCAGATAACCAACCATATGAGCAATCAAACAAGATTACAAAAATTGACAAATATCTCTATGAAATTCCAATTACTTCTGATGAGACATTCTTAATGGTAGTAGTCACTGAAGAAAAAGGAGTATCTCATAATACTGTCCAGTCAGCAGTTAATCTCACATCATGTGAAGGAGCAACAGTAATCAGTAAAGTCCCAAAAGAAACACATGAAGAGATTGCATCATCTGCACCAAAAATATTTGATGTTAAATTCCAAATTGAAAATAGCACCCAACACAGATCAGATACTGAATCTGAATTCTTGTATGTAGATAATCAAGACTTGAGTGTCTCTGCAATTGTAGATGCACAGACTATACTGCAGAGAAGCGAACTCAGAGTAATCACTATGGGACAATCACAAGAAGAATACGTTGCAATCAAAATGAATGTAGAGTCATTACCAATTTCAAATTCCACATATGTAATTAGTGCAACAATTCCATCATATCTGATGCAGGAACCAGCAATTTCATATTGGATTCATGTAATTGATCAGGATCTAAATGAAGCAGAATCAAAACAATACAACATTGGTGTAAAACCAGTCTCTGTTGGCGATGTTTCATTTGAGATGGACATCTCATCTGTCAAAGAAAGCGGTTCACTAGTTAGACCCAAATTATTTGTAGATAACAATGATTTACCATCATACGGTATAGTATCTTTACTTGTAAATGGAGAAGTCATATCCAAGAAATCACAGTTATTTGCAACTGGAGAAACAATTGTTAATCTTGAATGGAAATCACCTAATGTAGATGAACACATCATCTATGATGTAATGGCAAGTGTTGATTTGTATGACAAATCAATTTCTACACAGTCTGCCAAACTACACATTTATCCAAAAACAATAACCATGTTAGCCTCAGAGATAAAATCACTAGAACCAATTACAGAAGATGACACCATACTGGCAGATCCAGCACTAATTTACGCATCAAACTCTGTTGATGAAAACTTGAGATTCCATGTAATAGCTCCAAACGGTCAGTGTATAATTGGTGTCTCAGAAGAATGTGCAATACATGACAGTACCGCAAATCAACGTGGTGGATTGGTAAGTATTGAATATGAAGATCAAATAATTAGAGTAAGATATACTGGTCCAGACAATTCACTTGAAAGATTCTCAATTACATCAATTGATCCACTAGTAAATAATTGGATTGTATCCCTAGAAACATCTGATGGAATTATTCCTCAAGCCCAAGCAATGAAAGACATGTCAATCAAAGTAAAGTATAGAATACATTCAGAAACAATTACTGTATCTTCAGAGTAATCTAAATATTTTTAAAAAAATGATTATTGAATAATTTATGCCTGTAACCGCACAAAAAGTGTACGATAGATTGTACGTTAATGTTGACGTACATTTGTCTAACCTGTAACATCAGGAACAAGAAACACAGACACAAATCTGCAAGAGCAGAACACATTACAAGTACGTTATAGACGTGAAGTCTTTCGGGGGATTTACTTGAAAACTATGTATATTCTTCGGATCTTCATCCAAAAAACTTTTTCAGTACGATTTCTAAATTACCTTTGAAAACCTCATCATTACCAGAATAACCAATTGCTCTTGCACGTTTTATGATCTGACTCTTTTTAATCTTAAATTTGTTAATGCAGGATTCTATGTCTTGTTCGTCTCTTTCATCCAATCTGGCAATTTTTGTAATAACTATATCGACAGGATCCAACACCCTCAACTGTATATTTTTCAATTTAGTCCTTATGTGCTTGCTCTTCTTCAGATAGTCTTCCGGAAGCGCAGTGACAAACACCATGCCGTCATGAAAGAGATCAACTCTAAATCCTGGACTGACAATTCTCTTCGCTTTTTCAAACTCCTCATAAAACTCTATTGGGATTGTAAAGTCAACATCAATAGTAGACGGTTTTGCTTTTACAAGAGTCATTGCAGTCCCACCTACTGCCACCACCACAATTTTGCGCTCTAGTTCCTTGTCAACTTCACCTAGAAAATCAAGCAATTTTGTGTTGTCAAGTGACATTGTACAGCCTCAATTTCTCCTTCATACTCTTAGTGTTTGCTTTGATCTCTTCTATTTTCATAGCATCAAGTAGCCTTATGGGCTCATCAATGTTGGTCATCTTATGTGCAACAAGGTTTCTCAATGCTTTGAGAATGCCCAACATCTTCCCTTCAAAGTCATATTTTCGTGCCAAAAAGAGTAGCAAATCATAATTTACTTTCTTAGAGTTCTTTGCAAGTATTATTGGAATTGCGTCTATTCTTCTTGCGTCGTTGTGGAACATTATTGTAGATATGATATATTCCATACAGATTGGTTTGTCTTGTTTTATTTTCGGTCCGAACTCTGTATAGCCGAATCTTGCAAGGTTGAAGACTAGATCGTCTTCACTTATCTTTGCAGGATGTATTTCGTTTTCTTCCGCAATTATCATAGTACCTCGTAAAATTTCGCCTCTTATAGACATCCAGAAGCCTTGTGGATCAAAAACTGTTATCTTATTGTGTAGCATTTCCCTTACAGTATTGCTCTCATTTGATTTCAACAGATCAAGAAATATCTCATCGTCCAAAACCAAATAATCTAATTTGATGTTACGCATTCTCTGAAGATTTAACATTATGGTGTTAATTTCGATTTTTGTCTCTCCTTGATTTGATTTTCTGTTTGGAGATTTCAGATGAAACATAATCTCAGCCTTGTTCAGTTTCATGTTTCTTTCCGGATTCATTAGGGAGATAGATTTGATAAAAGGCATACTGTGCAGGAAAGTATCTATTTCCATTATCAGCATCTGCATCTCATGCTTTCCCCTCAGAAAGTCCTGCTTTCTAATCAATTCCATCTCTGCAAGCAAGTCAATTAGCAAATAGTTCTCAAAGTAGAGGGAAATTATGGAAGACTTGCCGGACTTTGAAAGTATGATTATATTTTCCTGAGCCATTTCGTGAATTTTTTCATGTATGTTGGCATAATAGGCTCCACCATACGTTTGTTCCATTTTGCCAGTCAGCTCATGTATCGACATAGGTCTACCTAGGTTCCTTGCCAATATGTCCAGTATTCTATACGTAGTTCCGTCCATTATTCTTATCTATTATAGTAAATTACTATAATATTATAGTTTTTTACTATATATAAATACGATAGGTCACCAAAAGTCAAGTTTAAACCAATTATGGTAAGATACAATGAGATAGTATGCTATAATTGATAATTATTGCCTTGACAAATTGAATTCATATTACATATTGTTTTTCTAAATTTTGTATAAACTTAAGCTAGATAATTTAGTACAAAAACAGATCAAAATACTATTTAGCATTTAGTAGTATCTGGTATTTCAGATATCTTTTCCATAGCCATCTTACCTAGAGCCGAATCCATAGACATTACCTGCTTTACTATAATATTATCACGATTTAATTTGTATAGCGTTGTATTTCCATACTTTCTTACTGGACTGATCACTTGAAGATCTTCTAGATCTGACCATATCTTGTACAGTGTGGTTTTTGACATGCCAGTACCTTCTAAAATTTCTTTTTTAGAATAATCACTTCTGTTATCCACAAAAAAGTTGATTATTCTGAGTTGCGGAGTATCGCCCAAATATTTCATCAATAGTGTTATTTCCATATATCTACTTGAGATAAAAAATATTTAATTGTGTCTACCAAAGGTACTATAAGTGGATATATCTGAATTCACACATAGAATCTTTTTCCATATTAAGATATGCCATCCAATGATTTATCCATGCAAGGAAACTAGAATAATCAACAAGGAATCATGTTTTTCAAAAAACTATGGATATGCAGTAAATTCAGAAAGAATAGAGTCAATTTCTGAAATTTTAATTCTATTTTGCTCCATCGAATCTCTTTTACGCAATGTCACAGTTTGATCTTCCAAAGTTTGATAATCAACAGTAATGGCAAATGGTGCACCTATCTCATCTAGTCTTCTGTATCTTCTTCCTATTGCACCGGAATGATCCAAAAATACATCATATTTTCTTTTAATCTGAAGATATATCTCATCTGTCTTTTCTTTTAATCCATCTTTTTTCATCAATGAAAGAACACCAATGTGTATGGGAGCCAAGTATGGCTTTAGAGACAGTACGGTTCTTTCATTTTCTTTATCCTCGTATAGTGAATGCTCTAGAATTG
>JANPCQ010000001.1:0-2150 GCA_031431055.1 Nitrosarchaeum sp. | reverse complement strand
TTTTTTTCTACAAATGTATTGACATATGCAATTTGTACATCGTTTAACCAATAATCTTGCACACCATCAAATCTAAATGCTACACAATCACATGATGAAATTGGTTCATTGTCTTCGGCAGGTATGTCTTCTACGGGAATTATTAGCAGTTCTGTTGTTTTTGTCATCTTAAAGATATTTTCTTGCCCTGTTATGGCCACATTTTTCTCCTGCCATGAAGCATCAGTAACTCCATTTTTGAGAACAATCAAAGAATACTCTTTGGATGGAATGCTTGAAAAATATGCCTCACCTCTACTGTTTACTAGAGATTTTTTTACAATGTTTCCCATACTATCTTTAAGTAAAACTGAGAAATCCCCATCTTGTTTTGTAATTTTTTCAAATTCTGTTTTGTAAAGAGACACTGTAATCAAGTCTTCAACTATTGCTGGAATTGGAACGATAATTTTTTGATCTTTTGTTAACCCTGGAAATAATTTTATCTGTTTTAAAGTTGTCAAATGAATCTCTCCCAAATATACATCTGCTATATAGTAATCAGTATCTTTTGTAGTTGATTGAATCCAATATCTTATTGTATCTCCTTGATCATTTGTTTTTCCTAAACGCCATTGAGTTCCATCATGAGATTTTATTGATACGGTTGCGCCTTTAATTGGTGTCTGACCATCTTTGTAAAAAACATTGAATTGTAACCCTCCTGATAATGGTATGTCGATGTTTACTTTTTCTTGACTAGTTTTCAAATCCACATATCCTACATCCCCATACATTCCGTTTGCATAAACTTCAATTTTGTATTTATGGTCTTTTGGCAATGAAATGGAATCCGGATTGTTCTCCATCTCTTTTTTTAGGATTGGCACGTTGCCGTAATCTTGGTATATTACAAGACTCATTCCGTAAAAATCTGCCCTGTCTCCATTCGTATATTTCACTTCGACTTGAACTGTTCTTGATTCTTGAGGGTATGCAGAATTAACTGGAATAATTAATGATACTACTAAAATGATCATTATAATTTTAGTAATGTTAAAATTTTTATCTAGCATATTTTTTATCCGGTTTACTATCTTATATGATTATTTTTTTTAATAAATTTTCCAGTTTAATTACATACGAAAGTAATATCCTAGTAATAATCAACTAATACATTTCTACAGTCTGAAGAAGTTTTGCTTTGTTAATTGGTTTTTTTACTATGTCTAAAATGTCATATTCATTTCTAATTCTTTTCATCTCTGCATCTGTCGGAGCAGAAGCTGTAACTATTAGTATTTTGCTAGATTTTAGATCAGAATCATTTTTCACTACATCTAGAACATCAATACCACTCATCCCTGGCATGGCAAGATCCAAAAGTGTCAAGTCAAAAGATTTTGTATGTAATAATTCTACTCCTTTTCCCCCTTCATGCACTACAGTACATTTGTGTCCAGCAGATTCTAATATTGTCTTAAATAATCCTTTTATGTCTTTATTGTCATCTATGATCAATATATTTTTCATTTATCATTTCCTTTTTGTATTGTAAAATAAACTGTCGTTCCCTGATTTTCTTCACTCTCAACCCAAATTTTCCCATTATGTGCTTCAATTATCCCTCTGCTTATTGCAAGACCTAAACCAGTGCCCCCAGATTTCCTCGTCAATGATTTATCTACCTGATAGAATTTTTTAAACAAATCTTCTTGTTTTGATTTTGGAATTCCAATCCCATTATCTTTAATACTTATCATAACTGTGTCTTTTTCGTTTCTACTATTTATCAATATAGTGCCATCTTGTGCTGGAACAAATTTCATGGCATTACTTACTACGTTATTTAATACTTGTAATATTCTATCTGGATCACATTTTATCGTGATATCCTGTGTTTCATCTATTAGTCTAATGCCTTTTGGCTCAGCTATTGGTTGGAATATACATATACATCTTTTAGTAATTTCTTTGACTGATTCAGTATGTATGTCAAGATTTAGTCTTTTTAATTCTACTTTTCTGGCGTCTAGTATGTCTTGAATCAATGTTGTTAGTCGGATCGAGTTTTCATACATCACTTGCATTTTTTCTCTTTGTATCTCAGTGATATTTCCTAAAGAACCGTCAAGGAATAATTCAGCATAACCGCTGATTGGTATTAGCGG